>JAYUCM010000099.1:0-5373 GCA_043740355.1 Acidobacteriota bacterium
CGCGAGGACGACGGGGAGATCTTGCGACATCACCGCGTCGTAGGTCACGCGTCCCATGCCCGGCCAGCCGAAGACGACCTCGACGACGAGCGCGCCGGATACGAGGACGGGTAGCTGAAGCCCGGCCAGGGTGATCACCGGACCGGCGGCAGCGGGAAGGGCGTGGACGAGGAGCAGGCGCGTGCGCGAGGCGCCTCGCGCACGCGCCGCGCGGACGAACCCCTCACCGAGCGCCTGCACGAGGCCCGCGCGCACGAAGCGGGCGATGATCCCTGCTGCGCCCAAGCCAAGAACGAGGGAGGGGAGCGCGGCATGCCAGAGCGCGTCGGCGGCGCGCGCCGGGAGGCTCATCGCGTCGGCACCGATGGAATGCGCGGAAGACGGCGGGAAGATCGGAATGGCGACCGCGAAGAGGAGTATCGCCATCAGGCCGAGCCAGAACGTCGGCACCGACGCGAGCACGAGACCCGCCAATCCGAGTCCGTGATCGAGGACCCCGCCGGGACGTACGACGTGGAGCGCGCCGAGCATGACGCCGAGCAGCAGCTGGATCGCCAGCGCTCCCACAGCGAGGCGGATCGTCTGAGGGAGGGCGTCCGCGAACACGCTTCGCACGTTGCGACCTCGGGAAAGCGACCACCCGAGGTCCCCGCGGAGCGTGTGGCCGATCCACGACGCGTACCGCGCGTAAGCCGGTTGATCCAGGCCGTAGGCCGCTTCGATGCGCGCGCGCATCTCGGGCGGCACGGGGCCATCCCCGAGCAGCAGGTCGGCAGGACGGCCGGGGGCGGCCTCGACGAGGAGGAACGTCAGGGTGAGGACGCCGGCGACCAGCGGGACCGCGGACACGAGGCGTCGCGCGATGAGGCCGAGCATGGCGTCAGCGCGCCATCCAGCACGATTCGATGCGCGCCAAGGGATCGGACGGAACGTCGATCGTCAGGTCTCTGACCCGCGGGCCCAGGGCCGCGATGCGCTTTCCCTCGTAGAGAAACGTGTACGGCTGATCTTCGTGGATCCGTCGCGCGAATTTGGCGTAGGCGTCCTTCGCCCGTTGCCAGTCGGGGGCGGCGCCGATGGCCTCGATCAGCCGATCGGCTTCGGCCGACCGGTAGGCGACCACGTTCCCGCCCGCGGGCGGCACGGCCTTCGAGCCGAAAATCGACGCGACGTCGAGCTTCCCGTTGAAGCGCCAACCCGCGACGTACGCGTCGTAGTTCCCGGCGACGTTCCGCTCGCGGAAGGCCTTCATCTCGAACGACCGCGGAGACACCTTGACGCCGATCCTCGAGAGCTGCTCCTGGATCTTGAGCGTGACTTCTTTCCTCACTCGGTTTTCCGCGTTGGTGGTGAGCTCGAACGCCAAGGGGTGCTGCGCGTCGTAGCCCTTGGCGGCGAGGATGCGGCGCGCCTCGTTCGGATCGTAAGGCCACGCGGCGAGGGCGGGATCGGAGGCCCACCAGGTCGAGAGCAAGGGTCCCGTGCTCACGCGGCCGTAGCCGTACAGGAGGTCGTCGACGATCGCCTTCCTGTCGATCCCGAGCGTCAGGGCGCGCCGGATCTCGGGGTCGTCGAACGGTTTTTTCGCCCCGTTCCAGCCGACGTAGTCGAACATCGGGTTGTCGAAGGCGACGAGCCCGAGCCCTTTCGTCCCCGCGAGGCGCGCCGCGTCCTGCGAGGGCACCCCTTCGACGTAATCGATCGTGCCGGCCGCGAGCTGCGTTTCGAGGTTGCCGACGTCGGGGACGATCCTCACGACCACCTTGTCGAGGAGCGGCCGGTCGGGGCGGACGTACTCTGGGTTCCTGGCGAGCACGATCTCCTCGCCCGGCCGCCAGCTCTCGAGCAGGAACGGTCCGGATCCGACGCGGTGCTGCGACCAGTCGTGCGTGCGCCACTCGGTGAACGGAACCTTGCCGAACACGTGTTCCGGGAGGATGCCCCCCTCCACGGCGTCCGCGAGCATTTCGGGATAGGCGCGGTCGAAGCGGAACGCCACCGTGTGCGGATCGACGACCTGAACGTCCTTGATCCGTTCCTTGGACGTAGCCCCGGTCCAGGCGACCAAGGGTGAGGTCTGCGCGGTCCAGGTGAAGCGGACGTCGCCGGCGGTCAGCGGCCGGCCGTCGCTCCACGACGCCTCTTTGAGCTTGAAGCTCAGGGTCAGCCCGTCGGGGGAAAACGACCACGACGCCGCGAGCAGGGGCTCGAACGAGGGTGGATGCAGGCTCGAGTCGCCCTGTTCTTGCGCGAGGCGTGCGTAGATCCGACGGAGGAGGTTGATCGCCAGGGTCTGCTGCGAAACGTATTCGTTCCACGCGTCGGCGTCGACCGTGCTCCCGACGACGAGCGTGCCGCCGCGCTCCGGTGTCGTGCCGGCCTTCGGCGGCGCGGGGGAGCTCGTCCCGCCCCCGCCGCAAGCCGACGATGAGACGGCGAGAGCGAACGCGGCGGCCGCGAGGAGGACCCGGCGGATCGGACCGGAACCGCTGCTCACGACGAGGGGCGCCCGCGCAGCTGATCGCGGATGACGTGCAGAGGCACGAAATCACCCTGACCGATTCCGGGGCAAAAGGTGCCGAGCTCGTCCCACGACGCGCGGCTTTTCAGGTTTTCCGGCCAGAACGGGAAGGAGCCGCACTGGGCCGGCCGCGCCTCGTACACCGTGCAGCGCGTGCCCTGAAGGAACGGGCATGCCGGCCGGTCCATCTTGAGGACGGTGTAGCCGTCGTCCTTCTTCGTCCACCTCGCGCGAAACTCCTCGACCGGCACGTCGAAGTGGGAGGCCAAGCGTTCGACGTCGTCACCCTCGAGGTACACGTAGTCGTACGTGCCGTGACGGGTGCAGCACTTGCCGCAGTCGGGCTGGCAAGCGAAGCGCAGCCCCTCCGCGTACCAGGGACGCCGCTTGGCCGAGCTTTCGGGCGAGCCGTCGCGCACCTTCACACGCGGAGTATATCGCGGGTGCGGCGCGTTGAAGCCGCCGTCAGGCGCGCGGCGCTTCCTTGAGCCGGATGCGCATCGTCGTTCCCCGACCTTCGGTGCTCGTGACGTCGATCGTGCCTCCGTGCCCGAGGACGACGCGCCGCACGATCGCGAGCCCGAGGCCGGTCCCCGAGCTCTTGGTGGAGAAGTAGGGTTCGAACAGGCGCGCGCGCGCTTGAGGCGTCAGCCCGGCGCCGGTGTCTTCGACCTCGAGGACGACCTCGCCACGGTCGCCGGGCTGCGACGCGACCGTGAGCGTCCCCCCGTGAGGCATCGCCTGGAGCGCGTTCTCGATCAAGTTGACGATGGCGCGCGCCAGGATGATCGGGTCGGCGAGGATCATGGGCGCATCGGCGTGGCGTTCCTCGATCCGAACCCCGGCAGGCGGGGCCGTGCGATAGGGGGCGGTGACCTCTCGCAGGAAATTCGCGGGATCGACGCGCTCGAGCACGAGATCGGGGATCTTGGCGTAGGTCGAAAACGCCCCGGAGATGTCGCGCAGCTCCCGGACCTTCCGGACGATCGTGTCGAGGCAGGCGTCGATCTCGGGGAGAGGCAGGATGCCGCGATCGTTCAGGAGCTTGCGCACGTGCTCGGTCGAAAGCTGGATCGGCGTCAGGGGGTTCTTGATCTCGTGCGCGATCGCGCGCGCCATCTCGGCCCACGCCGCGAGCTGGTTGCTTCTCATCAGGCTCGTGACGTCGTCGAGCAGGACGAGCGAGCCTGCGGCTCCGCCCGCGGGATCGGGGAGCGGGACGCGCACGACGCGGAGGCGCAGCGTTCCCTCGCCCGAGGCGAGGTCGACCTCGAGCGGTGCCTGGGACTCCGGCTTCGCCTGGGACAGCGCGTCGGCGAGCGGCCGTAGCAGCCTGTGGCGGCGCAGCGCATCGATCAACGGCTCGCCGCGCCGCGGCGGGCCGGCGGGACCGTCGAGCAGGGCTTCGGCGGCCGGGTTCATCGTCACGACGCGGCCGGCGGCGTCGGCCGACAGGACGCCGGTCGTCGCGTGGCGGAGCAGCGCTTCGATGTAGTCCCCGCGCCGCATGAGGTCGGCCCGCTGCCCGGCTAGCGCTCCCGCCATGCGGTTGAAGTCCGTCACGAGCGAGCCCATCTCGTCGCGCGACGTCGAGGCGAGGCGCATCCCGTAATCCCCGCCGGCGATCCGCCGCGAGGCGTCGGCGAGCCGGCGCACCGGATCCGCCACCGAGCGTGCGATCAGCGCGGCCGAGCCGGCCAACATCATGACGAGCGCCGTGGTCAGGAGGAGCAGCATCTCCACCAGCCGGTCGACCGAGCGCGTGAACTCCCGCTGCTCGATTACGAGCGGGACCGCGATCACCGCGTCGCGCGGTCCGCCCCGCTCGTCCGCGCGGGCGTACGCGACGGGGAGAGGGATCGCCCCGAGGTGCTCGCGCCGCACGACGAACGGCTGGCCTCCCCGCACCACGTCGCGGTCGACCTCGCCGGGAAGACGCTTTTGAAGCAGAGCGGAATCGAACAGCTCCGGCTTGGACGTCGCGGCCAGGACGCCGTCCTCGTAAACGTGAATCTCTTGCCCGACCACGCGCCGCAGCCACCACAGCGTGTTGTCGTTGATCCGAAGGCGCGGGATCGTCGGGTCTTCCTCGCCGACGGTTTGATAGTCCTCGACCACGCGCCGGGCCGCGCCGACCAACCCGGCCGCCGAGTCGGCCAGGCTGGCCTCGCCGCGACGATCGATGTACGCGCGTAGAAAGATCGAGAGCCCGACGAGGGGGACGACCGACGCCACGAGCACCGCGGCTAGGAGCTTCGAATAGAACGAGCCGCGCACGAGGTCGAGAAGGGCGGGAACGCCCCCGCTCCCGGACAGGATGGCGACGAGGGCGGAAACGGCCAGGACGGCGAGCCCCAGCAGGAGGAGCCGGACCGTGTCTCCCAGCACGTCGAGGATCGTCGGCGCGGGCACCAGCAGGAGGTGGAGTTGCTTGCCGTCCGGAAGAGGCAGCGCGTGATACCGCGTGTCGCCCGCAGTGACGTCTTCGCGTCTTCCTCCGGCGGCGACCGCCCTGAGCTCCGGCGTGGCGGCGGGGGGCTGACGGACGGTGCTCAAGACGACGCGCCCGTCCTCGTCGAACAAGACGTAATCGGGCGCCTCCGCCGCGGGCGTGCCCAGCGGTGAGGGACCGCCACCCAAGGCCGCGACGTACGGCGCGCTTCCGGGGAGGAACGGCAGGTTGGACGGATCTTCGAGGACGTGCCCGACGACGCGTCCGAGAAAGGCACCGGTTGGCCCGGTGACCGCGAACTCCGCGTGGACGACGCGAAGGAGCGACGCCCCGGCGGGCACGGTTTCGAAATCGACGACGGGAGCGTGGCCCGGCGTGGTCAATCGCGTCGCGACCTCGC
>JAYUCM010000100.1:0-5359 GCA_043740355.1 Acidobacteriota bacterium
GACCTCGAAGACCCAGGCCCGAAGGCTCGTGAGTTTCTTCGCGTCGAATCCCGATCTGGAAGGCAGGCTCTGGATCGTCGACGAGATCCGCGCTCGCGACTGGAGCTCTTGACAGGATCGCTCACCGGCTCCGACGAGAGATCCTCGCGTCGTCGCGATTCCGCCCAGTCTCAAATGGACCGGTTTTCGGGGCGCAGGTCGGTCAGCGGCCTGAACGAAGCAATGCTTCGGATCGCCAAGAATCCTGCAACCACGGTGGGGTCCGCGAGTTCAGCGCCCGGGAACGCTCCGAAACGCCCCACCAAAGGGCCGAAACTTGGTAAAGCTTTGTGATTCCGCTGTTTTTCCATCGGGGCGGCGTTTTGGGCGCTAAGAAAGGGCCTTTGCGCCGAAAACGGCCGCGTAGGATCGTCCAGGAAGCGCGATCTCGGCGCCGGCGGGGCACGGGGACGCCTGAAATCGGCGAAAACGTGGCGAAAAACCTCGCTAACCCAGCTCCAAGTCATTCCTGCTCAAGTGGAAATCCAGCGTGAGACGGATCGCCGTCCTCAGGTCGGTCGTCGGCCGCCAACCCAAGAGTCGATGTGCCTGCTCGATCGCCGGAACGCGGGCGAGGATGTCCTGATAAGACTTCCCGAAGTACTCCTCCGACGTGACGGGCACGAGCTTGGTACGGGCGGCGCGCTCCTTGAAGTCGGGGTATTCGCTGAACACCTCGAGGATGAGGCGCGCGAGCTGCTCGACCGAGACGTCGTTGGCGGGGTTTCCGATGTTGATGATCTGGCGGGTGGCGACGCCGTCCTTGTTTTCGATGATGCGCATCAGGCAATCGATCGCGTCGTCGATGTACGTGAACGACCGGCGCTGGCGGCCGCCGTCGACGAGCTGGAGCGGCTTCCCGTGGATCACGTTGCTGATGAACTGCGTGAACAGGCGCGAGCTGCCTTCTTTGGGCTCGAGGACGTTGTCCAGGTGCGGTCCCACCCAGTTGAAGGGCCGGAAGAGCGTGTAGTCCAGTCCGTCGCGCACCCCGTGAGCGTAGATCACGCGATCGAGCAGCTGCTTGCTGGCGGCATAGATCCAGCGCTGCTTCTCGATGGGGCCGTACACCAACGTCGAGGTGTGCTCATCGAGCAACGGGTCGGGGCACATGCCGTAGACCTCGGAGGTCGAGGGGAAGAGCAGCCGCTTCTTGTAGGCCACGCAGCGGCGCACGATCTGGAGGTTGGCTTCGAAGTCCAGCTCGAACACCCGCAGCGGATCGCGCCCGTACTGCGTGGGGTTCGCGATCGCGACCAGCGGGAGAACGACGTCGCACTTCTTGATGTTGTACTCGATCCATTCGTGGTTGATCGTGACGTCGCCTTCGACGAAGTGCATGCGCGGGTGATCGACGAGGTCGCCCAGCTTGTGGGCCGACACGTCCATGCCGTAGAGATCCCAGTCCCGCGATTTGAGAACGGCGGCGGCCAGGCTCGTGCCGATGAATCCGTTCACACCGAGCACGAGAACTTTGAGAGGCGGCTTCGTCATGTGGTCACACTCCCCCAGCGATTCGAAAGCGTATGCGCGATGCCCAGCTGATCGAGGATGCGCGCGACCGTGTGGTCCACGATCTCGGCGACCGAAGCCGGCATCGTGTAGAAAGCCGGCATCGGGGGGAGGATCACCGCCCCGTTCTCGGAAGCGTTGAGCAGGACCTTCAGGTGGCCGCGGTGGAGCGGCGTTTCGCGCACGACGAGGACGAGCTTGCGCCCTTCCTTCAGGGTGACGTCCGCCGCCCGGGTCAGCAGGTTGTCGGCTTGGCAATACGCGATGGCGGAGGCGGTGCGGATCGAGCACGGCGCGACGACCATCCCCATCGTCAGGAAGGAGCCGGACGCGATCGACGCGCCGATGTCGCCCACAGGATGGACCACCGCGGCCAGGGCGCGCACCGCGCCCACATCCCAGGCGGTCTCCTCGCCGATCGTGCGTTCCGCCGGCTTCGTCAGGACGAGATGCGTCTCGACGTCGGCGTGACCCTTCAAGATCTCGAGCAGACGGATTCCGTAGACGACCCCCGAGGCCCCGGAGATGCCGACGACGAGAGGCCGGCTCATGCGCGCAACGTCTGCGCGTGCCACGCCGCGCCGCGCAACGCCGTCCTATCGTTCAAGATGACGCGCACGGGAATCGCCTCGAGGAATGCTCGGAACCGGCCCTTGTCGTGGAACGCCTCCAGAAATCCCGGGCGCTGCAAGCGCGGCAGGATCCTGGGCGCGATCCCGCCGCCGATCCAGACACCCCGGGTGGCCTTCATCTTCAAGGCCAGATTCCCCGCCTCCGATCCGTACAGGGCGACGAACAGGTCGAGGGCCCGGACGGCAAGCGAGCTGCTTTCGTCGAGAGCCGCCGAAGAAATCGCAGCGGCCGGATCACCCTCGCGCATCGCTTCGGCCAGAGCGGTGGACACCTCGCCGTGCTCGACCTCATGCAAGAAAGTGAAAATGTTCACGAGCCCCGGCCCCGAGACCACGCGCTCCCAGCTGACGTGGCCGTGCCGGCGGTGCAGCCAGCGGAAGAGCTCGATCGTCAGCTCGTCGCGGGGCGCGAAGTCGGCGTGACCGCCTTCCGATGCGAAGGGGTGCAAGCTCGACCCATGCGCGTGGTACCCGGCCTCGCCGAGTCCGGTCCCCGCCGAGATGATCGCCGCGTTGCCATCGCGCGCGGGAGCTCCGGGCGCCAGCGTTTCCCAGTCGTCGTCTCTCAGTGTGAAGACTCCCCAGGCGTTGGCCTCGAGGTCGTTCAAGAGGGTCACGCTCGGCAAATTGAGCTGCGTCGCGAGGACGGAGGCCTCGATGACCCACGGGAGGTTCGGCGTCTCGACGCGTCCCTCGCGCACAGGTCCGGCGATCCCGAAAGCCGCGTCTTCGACGGGTTGCGGGTTCGCGGTCCTGAACTCTCGGACGATCTCCGAGAGCCCCGGGTAGCCCCGGCTGGTGTAGCGCGCTTCGGCGACGGCGCGAACGGTGCCTCCGCCAGCCGTAAAGAGCGCGAGGCGGGTGGATGTCCCGCCGATGTCTCCCGCGAGGATCATCGCACCGACCAGCCTAGCATCAGCAATCCGTTCGCCGCGATCCAGCTCCCGGCGACGCGCACCACGATGCGCGCCCACGGCTTGCGCAACGAAACCACGGCGCCGGAGATGAGCGAGGCGAGGACGAAGATCGTGCAGGCCACACCCAGCGCACCCGTGATCCCGGTGTTCGTTCCGGCCAGGCCGGCGCCGTTTTGGGACCCGTGCACCAGCCCGAGGGCGGCCCCGCCGCCGGTGCGCGTTCACGCGTTCATTCTCACCACCACGAGGGTCATGTCGTCGTGCTGCACCGCGCCCGCCGCGAAAGAGTCGGCCGCGACGAAGAGCCTGTCGATCAACTCGTGCGCCGCGCAGGGAACCGCCGCCCTGGCTGCGGCCGCCAGCTGATCCTCGCCCCACTCCTCGTCGTCGGCGTTCATCGCCTCGCTGATTCCGTCGGAGTACACGAGGAGCACGTCGCCGGGCGCGAGCAGAACGCTCCGCTGCTCGAAACGGCCGCCCTCGATGAGCCCCACGACGGGCCCCGTAGCAGCCATGCGCTCGATTCCCCCGCCCGCTCGCAAGAGCATCGGCGCATTGTGGCCCGCGTTCACATAGTCGAGACGGCGCGTTTTCGGGTCGAGCTCTCCGTAGAAGAACGTCGCGTAGCGATTGTCGGGCGAGGCTTCGTGGATCAGGAAGTTCAGGTTGGTCATGAGCTGCGCAAGATCCGCCGGCCCGGAAAGGCGCTGGCCGCGCAACGACGCCTGCAGGCTCGCCATCAGGAGCGCCGCCGGGATCCCCTTTCCGGCGACATCCCCGAGCGCGACGCCGAGGCGTCCGGCCGACAGAGCGAGGAAATCGAAATAGTCGCCTCCGACCCCCTGTGCCGGACGGCAGGCGCCGGCGCAGTCCACGCCGGCGATCTCAGGCAGCTTCTGCGGGAAGAGCCGCTGTTGCACGTCGCGCGCGATGTCGATCTCGCGAGCGATCCACTCGCGCTTCGCGATCTCGGTGACGATCGTCGCCATGAGGCGGCTGTTCTCGAGGGCGAGGCCGGTCTGCGATGCGACGGAGCCCAACAGCTTCGCGTCGGAGATCGAGTAGGGTTCCTCGCTCTTCTTCGGGCCCAGCGTGATGATCCCGAGGAGCTCGCTCTTTCCGTTGAGCGGGAGCACGAGCTCCGCGTCCACCGCGGCCAGTAGCAGCCGGTCGTCGTCGGAGATGGCCTCGCGGCGCAGCGGGCTCTCCGGATCGTCGTGGCGGACGCGGAGCGGCCGTCCCGTCTCGCGGAGCCTGACGAACGCTTCGGCCGTGGCCGGGAAATCGACGACTGGCGGCGGATCGAAACCGCGGGACCGGCTGGGCAGGAGCCGGTTCCCCTCGTGGAGGAACACCGCCAGGCGATCCACGTGCAGTGTCGTGCCGATGCGGTCGAGAACCGTGTCGAGAAGCGGCTCCGTCTCCGCGATCGTGCGCACCTCTTCGGACAGCCCCGTCAGCACGCGCTCGACGTCGTAGGCCTCGCGGAAGAACCGCCGGTCGGTCCAGTCGAAAGCTCTCTTCGCGAAACGAGGCACGACGATCGCCGCGGCCATACTCCACGCGATCGCCTGGAGCTTCCGCGGCCGGTTGGCCGTGGGGTCGTTGACGAGATTCCAGACGTTCCAAAGGACGCCCGCCATGAAGAGCATGACGACGGTACGAATCGCTCCGCGCGTCACCGCGTAACGTAGGCCTTGGCGAACGGCGACCCGCACGTCCATCGCGCGGTCCACCAGGATCACGTAGGCCAGCGTCAGCGGGAAGACCGGCATGAAAATCAAGCACGAGACGACGACACCGACGGGGAAGGTTTCCAGGGGGCGTCCGAGGACCCGGCTCGCGACGATCAGGCACAGCACGGGAGACAGGGCGACGGAGCCCCCCCCGAGCAAAAGCCTCAGCCGCCTGCGGCTGTCCGCGTTGACGATGACGCCGGTCTTCCACCCCACGACGAGAAAAAAGAACGTCACTGCGGCCATGCCGAACAGCTGCGCGAACGGCTGGGCTGCCACCATCGCGCGCATCGCGGGCACGAGGGGACGAAGGTCGAGACTCTCGGCGAACGTGACAACGACGGCCCCGGCGGCAAATGCGGCAACCGGCCCGAGGACGATCCACTTGATCCAGCCGTACCGGCGCTCCCGTTCGAGCCGTCCCGCGAAATGGACGCCGAAGAGTGGGAACCAGAGAGGCCAGGTACTGCCGAAGACGGCGCTGTAGAGCGCCGCGGGAACGCGCAACGCATCCGGCCACCGT
>JAYUCM010000101.1:0-2180 GCA_043740355.1 Acidobacteriota bacterium
ACGCGCCGGCACATCCGTTCGGCCTTGACCGCCGGCGCGAGCCTGCTGCTCGTGATCGCGGGTTTCGGCGGTTACGCGCAATACCGCCGGGGCAGCGACGCGAGCGGAAGTCTGGCAAGTCCCGAGCGGACCGCGCCGGTGATGGCAGCCGCGGCAGCCCCGGAGCCGGCGCGCGTGCGCTTCCTCGCCGACCCGTGGGCCGAAATCACGGTCGACGGCGGAAGCAGCTTTTTCACTCCGCGCGCCGCGCCGGTCGAGTTTCAGCCCGGGAGCCATCGCGTCACCTTCGAGCATCCGCGTTTCGGGCGCGTCGAGCTGACGCTCGATCTCCGGCCCGGCGAATCGCGGACGGTAAGCCACGTTTTCGCGAGGGAGAAACCGTTGTGAGCGCGTTCGGACGTTGGCCCCCGGTGATCGTGCTCGCGACAAGCCTCTTCGGTGTGGCGTCGGTAGGAGCGGCCGAGCGCGTCCACACCGTCGCCGCCGGCGAGTCGGCCGCTTCGTTGGCGAAGAAATACTACGGAGATCCGGACCTCGGAGATCTGCTCTTGGGCTACAACGGCAAGCCGGGCACGGTGATCCGTCCGCGGGAGCGGCTGACGATCCCTTTCTGCGAGGTCTATCGGGCGCGGCCGGGAGATACTTGGTCCGGGCTCGCCAAGCAGCATCTCGGCCGGGCCTCGGCCTCGTCGGTTCTCGCCGAGCTCAACGGATCCCCCACCGGCCAGCCGTTGCGCGTCGGCGCGCGGGTCGTCTTCCCGGTGGTCCTGCGGCATACCCTCGCGCGCGGAGAATCCCTGTCCTCGCTCTCCGCCCGTTTTTACGGTGACGCGCGAAGAGCCGCGACGTTACAGTCGTTCAGCCGGATCGGCGACGCAAAGCGCGTACCCGTGGGAACGCCGCTTCAGATCCCTCTGGTCGCCTTCCTGCGCGCCGAAACGGAGCCCGTCAGGAGCGATGAGCCGGAGAAGGCGGCGGTCGCGGCATCGGATCCTTCGAGCGCGGCCGACGCTCTACCGGAAGCGAGCCCGGAAGTCCGCGTGCCGCCACCCGCCGCCGAAGAGCGGCGATTCGAGAAACCCCTTGCCGAAGCGGGACGGCAATTCTCCAACGGCGAATACGACCGCGCGCGCGAGATGCTGGAAGCGCTCCTTGCACGCGTCGCCGGCGAGGGGGCGGTCTCGGACCGGCGCGAGTGGGGACAGCTCCTGGCCTTCGTTTACATCGCTCTCGACCGCGACGCCGACGCCTGCACCGCCTACCGATCGGGCTCGCCGCCGGCCGGGCCGACGGACTTCGACCCCGACCTGATCTCTCCACGCATTCGAGCGGTGCTTTCGAGCTGCCCCGCCGCGAATCCGAGCGTCGAGCAGCTTGACAATCCCATTCCGCGTCCGCAGATTCCAATCCATGCGGGCACACGAGGCTGATTCGATCGTCGCCAACACCGCGGAGCACGAAGAGCCCCGCCCGCCGTTCGGCGCGCCTTACGTCTGGGTTCTCGCCGTGATCGACGGAGAACACCCGAACGCGGTCCATCGCCTCGCTCAATACGAAACGCTCATCGGTCGAGGCGACGGCGTGCAGATCGATTTGAATGACGATCGCGTCAGCAAGCGACATTGCGTCGTCCGCGTCGAGGGCCCGGTCTGCACGATCCAGGAGCTACGGAGCTTGAACGGGACGCGCGTCAACGGTCGCAAGATGAAGGACGAAACTGCGCTTCGGCTCCGGCACTTGGACGACATCCAGATCGGTGGGACGCGTCTGTTCGTGATGCACGGCGCGTTCAAGCGGCTCACGACGAAATAGCGCAGCCCCTGCGCGAGGTCCTCGGACCAGCGCCTATTTCACCTCGCTCTCCCCTCAGGGAAGGTGGAACCAGTTGTACGCGCTCGCGAACACCTGGTGCGTCACCGCGATCTGAGATACGGCCATCACGGCCGCGATGGCGCCGACGACGACCCATCGATATCGCGCGATCCGGGCCCAGCCGAGGATCCGCTCGAGACCCTGAAGGTACAAGGCCATGAAGGGAACCAGCGCCCCGAGGACCAGCCGGCCCGAAGTGACGTACGGACGCTCTCGCGAGGGGTACCAGCAGTCCCCGAAGTCGTACGACACCGACACCGCGACCAGAAAGAGCATGGAGCCCGCGAACAGGAGCAGGCTCGTCCCGT
>JAYUCM010000102.1:0-12931 GCA_043740355.1 Acidobacteriota bacterium
CGTTCTGCTGGTGCTCGGGAGCGTGCTGGAGGTCTTCTCGGCGATCATCATCCTCACGCCGCTCATCGTCCCGCTCGGCGCGGCGTACGGCATCGATCCAATCCACCTCGGCGTGATCTTCCTCGCGAACCTGGAGCTGGGGTTCCTCTTTCCGCCGGTTGGGTTGAACCTCTTCCTGTCGTCGTCTCGCTTCGGCAAGCCGATGACCTCGCTCTACCGGCACGTCTTGCCGTTCCTCGCCATCCTCGGCGGCGGCGTACTGCTGATTACCTACGTGCCTCAGCTATCGCTCGCGCTGGTGAAGCTGCTCGCGCACCCTTAGAGTCAGAGGAGCTTGGCCCGAAGGACGGTCACCGCCCGCCCGCCGAGGACGACGCGGTCACCCGCCACCGTGCATTCGACGGTGCCGCCGCGCGGCGACGCTTGAAATCCGACGAGCGCGGTCTTTCCGAGCTTCCCGGCCCAGTAGGGGGCCAACGCGCAGTGCGAGGATCCGGTCACCGGGTCTTCGTCCACGCCTGCGGCGGGTGCAAAGAATCGCGACACGAAGTCTCGTTGCGGGGATGCCGAGCGCGCGGTCACGATGACGCCGCGCACGCCCAGCCCGGCTAGCGCCGGAAGCTGCGGCCGGACCCGTCGGACGGCCGTTTCGTCGGCAACCTCGACGAGCCAATCCATCCGGTTCTTGCCCGTGAACGACAGCGCCATCCCCAACGCCGCGGGGAGCGTGTCGGGCGGCAGCGCGGCGGCGACGGGCTCGCTCGGAAAGTCCATACGGATCGTGTCGGCGTCGTGCCAGGCGGTCAGCGGTCCGCTCTTCGTGTGAAAGCGCGCGGTCTCCGCGGCGGGGAGGTGGCCTTCGCTCCACAGGACGTGCGCGGATGCGAGCGTGGCGTGCCCGCAAAGATCGACTTCGACGGTCGGCGTGAACCAACGCAAGTCGAAGGCGCCGTCATCGCGACGCACCAGAAACGCGGTCTCCGCGACGTTCATCTCCGCGGCGACCGATTGCATCCACGGCTCGGGTTCCGCGCGCTCGAGGATGCACACGCCCGCGGGGTTTCCCGAGAAAGGCCGGTCGGCAAACGCATCGACCTGGTAGATGGTCCACGGCATGAGCGGAGATTATCGCAGAACGGGTCCGCCGCTCGGCGGCGGCGCGCTGTTACGATGCGAGCCACCCATGACCCGCCTGCGCTATCCCCTCCTCCTGTTCGACGCCGGCGAGACGCTGTTGGCCCCGCGTGAATCGTTCGGCGCGGTGTACGCGCGCGTGCTCGCGACGCTCGGCGTCGAGCTTGCGGCTTCGGACTTGGAGCACGGCCTGCGCCGGAGTTGGGAGGCGGCGAACGGGGCGATCGAACCGGGCGTGGACCGGTACGCGACGGACCCGGGCGGTGAGAACGCCTACTGGCTCCGCTTCGTCGAGGGGACGCTCGCGCGCACACCCGGAGCGCCGCGCGACTCGAAGTTGGCTGCGCGCGCGGTTTCGCCCCTGCGCGAGGCCTTCCGCGACCCGGCGTCGTGGAAGGTCTTCGACGACGTCGTGCCGACGCTTGCCGCCTTGCGCCGGGCGGGGGCGCGGATCGCCGTCGTGTCCAATTGGGATTCGAGCCTTCCCGCGCTGCTGGACCGGCTCCGTCTCGCATCGTGGTTCGAGACGATCGTGGTCTCGCATCTCGAGGGAATGGAGAAGCCAAGGCCGGAGCTGTTTCTTCGGGCGGTTGCGCGACTTCGGGGAGCGCCCGGCGAGGCGTTGCACATCGGGGACAACCCTGAGCTCGACGAGGCGGGCGCTCGGGCCGCAGGGATTGCCAGCGTGCTCGTCGATCGGCGCGCCCGGCTGGGTGCTGGGCGGGCGGCGCTTCCGGATCTGTCGACGTTGCCCGCGATCGCGCGGGATGGGGGGATCTAGCCCCTGGGCGCAGGAGTTTTCAAGATCTCTCGTTTCTTGGCTTCGAGGGCCGCCCCGAGATCGGTCTCGCTCGATAGCAGCACGGAGTCCACGACGCCGTCGGGGCGGATCACGAGAACGGTCGGCGTCGAGATCACCTGGAACGTCGCGCCGATCTGCATATCCTTGTCGACGAACGTCGGAAAGAGGAAACCGCTGATCTTGCAGTACTCCGCGGTGCGCGTCTGCGTCGCGTCGTCGGTGATCCGCGCGGCGGAGATCACGTTCATCCCAGCCGCGTGGCCCTTGAGCCAGTCGTTCAGCTTGGGGAGCGATGTCTTGCAGTGCGGGCAATCGACCGACCAGAAGATGAGCACGTTGAGTTTGTCGGAGGCGAGCATCGACGAGAGGCTGTGCGCGACGGCGTCGTTGATCAGCGGCGCGTCGAAGTCGGGGCACTTCTTGCCGACCAGCTCCGTGACCGGGTAGTACGTCGGCAGCGCTCCGTAGGTGCCGATGCGTCCGGTCGTCGCCACGCGGCGAATCGCCCCTTCGACGTCGAGCTTGTACTCGAGCGACTGCGACAAACTGCCGCCGTTGGACATCCGCAGCTTCCCTTCGGCGTCGACGATCGCGATATTGGGAACCGCGTGAACCGCCAGCTGCTGCAAGAGCCGGAAGCCCTCGTCACGGAGCACGGGCGTCTTGACCTTCAGCGCCGCGGTGCGGGCTTTGATCGGCCCCACGTCGGTGGAGCCGTACACAGGTGCTGCGACCGGGAACAACGCGACCTTGTCGGGTCCGGCCTTCTCGACGGCGGCCTGGGTGTCCAGGAGAATCTTCTCCGAGCGCGCATTCCCCGCCATCCAGTAGACGAACACGATCGGCTTCTTGCCCAGGTAGGCGGCCAGATCGACGGTCGCGGGCTGCCCCGACGCATCGTTCAGGTTGGCGAACTTCGCCGCCGGAAACGCCTCGCCGTATTCGACTGGTGGAACCTGGGCGAGGCCCGAAACCCCGGGCGGCGCGGCCGGCTTCGGGCCGGACTGAGCGAAGAGGATGCCGGTAGCCGCGATCGTGAGGGCGGCCGCGGCAGCCGTGCGACGGGCGATCTGAGGAGTCATCGACGTCCACCTCCCCGCGTTCCGCCAACCCCTTGGGGCCGACCGCGGACAACGAACACGGGATTCTAGCCCACCCCCGGCCCGCGCGCTTACGGGAGGAAATAGAAGGCCAAGCCCAGGATCGCGTAGACGCCGAGAAGTTGGGCCCCCTCCATCCAGTTCGACTCGCCGTCCATCGCGACAAGGGTCGCCACGCCCGCGGCGATCGTCACTGCCACGACCTCGAACGTCGAGAAAACCAAGTCCATGGGGCGCCCGAACGCGTACGACGCGAACACCAACACGGGCGCGACGAAGAGCGCGACCTGGATGCTGGAGCCGATCGCGATGTTGACCGCGAGGTCCATCTCGTTCTTCATCGCCATCAAGACCGCCGTCGAGTGCTCCGCCGCGTTGCCGATGATCGCGACCAGGATGACACCGACGAAGACCTCGGTGAACCCCAACGCCGACGCCGTGGCCGCAACAGCGTCGACCAACGCCTCGCTCATCACGGCGACTCCCACGGTAGCCAGGGCCAGCACGACCACGCTTTTCCTCGTCGACCACGAGCCGCCGTCCTCCGCGTGGGCCTTGTCCGCCCGCTCGCCTGTGTAGAGGTGTCGGTGCGTCTTCAGGGAGAAGAACAGGCTCGCGACGTAGAGCGCGAAGAGCACGATCGCGATCTCGAGGCTCATTTGCCGCTCGCGTGCCGCCGCCGTGCCGTGCACGATGTGGTGGAAGATCGCCGGGACGACGAGGCCGATCGCCGACAGAACCAGGAGCGTCGCGCCGATCCCCGCCGACGTGCGGTTGAACGTCTGACGCCGGTACTTCACCCCACCTGCGAGCACCGCGAGGCCGAGCACGAGAAGGATGTTGCCGATGATCGACCCGGTGATCGACGCCTTGACGACATCGTAGAGCCCGGCGCGCAGCGCCATGAGCGCGATGATCAGCTCCGCGGCGTTGCCGAACGTCGCGTTGAGGAGGCCGCCGATCCCCGATCCCATGCGTCCGGCGAGATGCTCGGTCGCGCGCCCCATGAAGGCAGCCAGGGGAACGATCGCCGCCGCCGCGGTCGCAAAGACCCAGGGCGCGGGCGCGTGAGCCCCGTGGAGGACCAGGGCGATCGGGATGAACAGCAGTAGGAGAAGGAAGGGATCGAAGCGCGGTTTGGGCCGGGTCATGCGAGTCTCCGCAATTCGTTGGTGACGTTTTGGGAGTCTAGCAGCGTTGGCCTCGCCACCCTTCCCGGACGTGGTACTTGGCGATTGTTTCGGACCCTCGCGGGACCTAAGATTCACCTCATGCGCTTGGTCCTCACATGGCTCGTCGCCGGCTTGGCTGCCCCGTGCGGCTGCGCGGTCGCTGCGCGCACGACCGGACCGACGACGCCGCACGCGCAGGCCCGGGAGATCCCGAGGGAATCGTCCGCCGCGCCCGACGTCGCGATCGCCGCCGCGCCGCACGAGGACGCCGCAGAGCCCGCGGACGGCATCGTCCACGTCGTGCAGCCCGGCCAAACCTTGTGGCGGATCGCACGCGCCTACGACGTCGCTCTCGACACGCTCGTCGAGGCCAACGGCGTCCTCGACCCTTCGCACGTCGAGGTGGGGACCCCGATCTTCGTTCCCGGTGCGCGCGCCACGATCATGGTCGCGCCGTACCCCGCGCCGCCCCCGTCTTCGCGCTCGGTCCCGACCATCCGTCCGGAGCCGCCGGCGGACTTCCTCTGGCCCGTCGAGGGCGGAGAGTTCATGCGGCCGTACGGCGAGGCTCGGCGACATCACGCGCACGCGGGCGTCGACATTCGGGGCGCGCGAGGTCAAAACATCCTCGCGGCCCGCGACGGCGTCGTCGCCTTCTGCGGACCCACGGCGACCGGCTACGGCACGATGGTCGTGGTCGACCACGGGGACGGCGTGCAGACGCTGTACGCGCATGCCGAGGAGGTTCTCGTCGAGAAGGGTGAGGCCGTACGACGCGGGCAACCAATCGCGCACATGGGCCGCACGGGAAACGCGACGACCGAGCATTGCCATTTCGAGCTGCGCCTCGAGAACCGTGCGGTCGATCCCATGCCGTACCTGCTCGGCACGACGGAAGCGCACCGTTGAAGATCGAGGTGCGCTGCAAGGGCTGTGGCCGGGGCTACCTCGTCGACGAGGCCAAGATCCCCTCCGGCGGTGGCGTGGTGCCCTGTCAGTCGTGCGGCGCCGCCATCGAGCTGCACGCGGCACGCGTCGCCTCCAGCCCGCCCGCGCCGAAGGCCGCCGCGTCGATGACGGCTCCGGAACCTGCGCGCGCGAGCGAGGTCTGCTGTCCTCGGTGCAATCTCCACTTCGTTCCCGACGCGAGGTCCAAGCCGAAGGGCGTCGGGCGGCCGACGCTGCTCGTCGTCGAGGACATGGAGTACTTCATCGAAATCGCGCGCGACGCGCTCGGCGGACGTTACGAGTTGAAGATCGCAAGGACCCTGGACGAGGCGCGGGCGCTCCTTCTCCAGGGCGACATCGACCTGATGCTGCTCGACATGACGCTCGATCGAGGCGAGGACGGCTTGCGGCTCTTGCGGGAGCCCCCCGGAAAGACCTGTCCCGTGCTGCTGTTCACCGCGCAGGACGAGTCCGAGATGTATGGCGAGGGGTGGGCCAAGCTCCGCGCCCTTGGCGTCGACGATGTCGTCATCAAGGGCATGAACATGGATGAGATGCTGTCGCGCAAGGTCGCCGAGATGCTCGGCGAGCCTCTCCCGCAAGATGCGTATCGCCGCTAGAACCGAAGCGAAGCTCCCAAGTAGACGCTCGCGCCGCCGAGATCGAGCTCACGTGGGTCGTTCGTCGAAAGCGCCGTACTCGGGAATGTGTCGCCGAGCTTCGCCTCGGCCCACGATCGGCGCACCTCCAGCGTCACGTTCCACTCCGGCGCGATCGGAAATTCGATACCAACCTTGAGGTGCTTTTCGAACTCGAGGCCGGTGTCCTTGAGGCGGTCGAAGGAAATCGACACTCCCGATGGCGTGGCCGGATCGAGGAAGACGAAGTCGCCCTTCTCCTCGTACTCCCAATACGTCATGCCGACCCCGGCGCCGAAGTAGGGGACCGGACGGCGGACGTAGCGCCGGCCATCGCGCCCGCGCCGCGCGTAGCGCCCCGCGGGAAGCACGCGGAATCCGACGGTGATCGGAAGCATTGAAAGCCTCGTGTCATGGAGGATCAGGTCGCCGTTGTCGTCGACGAAGTCGCGATCGGACGAACGCACGGTCGAGCTATAAACGTCGGCGTTGACGTCGAACTCGAAGAAGTTGTTGATCGAGGCCGTGTAGCCGACCCCTCCGATCCCATCGTTGAAGTCGCCGCGGTCGAGCGTGAAGTTGTTCTTTTTCTCGTCCCAGAAATCGCTGTTCCCGGTCGGGAAGAACCCTCCGACCCGGAAATTGAACGCGCCGTCCTTTCCCGGAGGGGCGGCGGTGGCGGGGCCCAACGTAAGGAGCGAAGCCGCGGCGATCGCGGCGGCGGCCAAAAGTCGTCTCATTTCCAGGTCCCTCCGGCCGCACGCAGCGGCTGAAAGAGGGTGGATTGCAACAGGCGGGCCACCACGTCGAACGCGGAAACGACGGGCCTTTCCCCTCGTGGCGCGGGAATCGTGTCATCGCACGGGGACGCGCGAGACCTCCGTTCGGGACAGGGGTTACGGCTGGACCATGATCGTGACCGGCAGCTCGAGGTGAAGGGCCAGCGGCGTTCCCGCGGGTAGCTCGACTTCCTTTCCCTTGGTCGCAGCCGCCACGCCGGTGCCGGCCGCGGCGCCGACAACCGCGCCGATGAGCGTACCCTTCGTCTTGTCGTCCTTGCTCAGCAGCCGGCCCAGCAGCGCACCGCCCGCGGTCGCGCCGGCGATCGTCCCTGCGTCCTTGCCGTCCTCGCTCTTTCCCTTCTCGTGAAGCCCCGCCGAGATCGCCGTTCTCCCAACGCCGGCGAGCTCGAGCGTATCGAACCGCAACCCCAGACTCGCCGCGCCGCCGATCTTCCTGAGCGGGATCGCCTCGGTCACGGTGCCGTTGACGATCGCTCCCTCGGGTACGACGGTCAGTCCGTCGACGACGACCGCTCTCGTCACCCGCGCGCGCAAGACGCTTCCGACCGGACTCGTCTTGCTCGACGCGCCGTCCAACAGCTCGACGTCGAGATCGGTCCCGGCCGCGATCGTCTTGGCCACGGGCTCGGGCCTAGGCGCGGGCGCCGGTTCCAGTCTCGGGCCGGGCTTGTGCGCCGGTCTCGCGGCCGGGCGAGAAGCGGGAGGCGCCTCGGCTGGAGGAGCGGTCTGAACTGGCTGCGGTTCCGGCTGCGGAGCCGGTGTCGCCGCGGGCGCGGGAGCGGGAGCCGACGCTTGCTCCACCGGCCTGTCCCGGCCGCATGAACAAAGCGACAGCGCCGCGGTCGTCGCGAGAATCGGCAGAACGAACGTGACGTTGGGTCGGTATCTCATCGGGTGGTTCCTCCTGGAGCGGGAAGATCTGGATTTCGGGGGATCGTGAATGACGTGAGGCGTTCTTTCGGTATCGCCTGGGCGACATCGAGGGCGGTTTGATAGCGGCCGAAGGGGGCCGAGATCTGGGCACCCTGAACGTGCTGCAGAAGCGCTTGAAGCGCCTCCCGGGCGATGGCGACACCCTCGGTCCGCGCCCGGTCCTTCGTGTCCGCCCGGCGCATGCGCTCGAGGATGACGTCGGGCACGCTCACGCCCGGTACTTCGTTGTTCATGAACTCGGCGTTGCGGTACGACGCGAGCGGCCAGACACCCGCGATCACCGGGATGCGGACGCCGCGGACGCGGTCGAGGAACCGCAGCAGCGCCTCGACGTCGAACACGGGCTGGGTGACGCAGAACTGTGCGCCCGCATCGACCTTCCATTCGAATCGGGCGATTTCGCGATCCAGATCGGGCGACCCCGGATTGACGCCGCAGCCGACGTAGAACCCGGTCGGATCTCCGATCGCGTTCCCTCCGACGTCAAGCCCATGGTTCAACCGCGTTACCATGTTCGTCAGGCCGACGCTGTCGACGTCGAACACCGCGGTTGCGTCGGGATAGTCGCCGAGCTTGGGCGGATCACCCGTGATGATCAGGACGTTGCGTAGCCCGAGCGTGTGTGCGCCCAGCAAGTCCGACTGCATGCCCAGCAGATTCCGGTCACGGCAGCAGTAGTGGATGATCGTCTCGATCCCGATCTCGCGCTCGAGGCGCACGGCCATCGCCATCGGACTCATGCGCGCGGAAGCGCGCGGTCCGTCCGGGATGTTGATCGCGTCCACTCCTGCTTCGCGGAGCATTCTGGCCCCTGCGAGCGTCTTGGCGAGGTCGTGACCCCGGGGAGGAAGCATCTCGACGCTCACGACGAACTTCCCGTCGCCGACGGCCCGCGACAGGCGCGAGCGCTCGCCGACGGGTACAGGCGTCGCCTGGAGCGCCGCCGGAACCGGGGCGCTCACGGTGATCGTCGCACGGCGCGTAGGCGCGGCGGCGCGGACCGCGCCGCGGATCGCCTTGATGTGGTCCGGCGTGGTGCCGCAACACCCACCGATGATGCGAACGCCCGCTTCTATGAAGCGTTTGGCGTAGACCGCCATGTATTCGGGACTGCAGAGGTAGAGGTTGCGGTTGTCAACCGCGCGCGGCTTGCCGGCGTTGGGTTGCGCCGAGATCGGAAGAGCCACGACCTGCACCATGCGCTCGACGGCCTCGAGCATCGCTGCCGGGCCGACGGAGCAGTTCACCCCGATGGCCTGCACGGGCAGGGCGGCGAGACGCGGGCCGAACACCTCGGGGGCGACCCCTTCGAGACTGCTCCCGTCGTCTTCGAGCGTCATGTGCGCGACGATCGGCCGGCCGGAAACCCGGCGTATCCCCCGAACCGCAGCCTCGATCTCGGCGAGGTCATAAAACGTCTCGACGGAGAACAAGTCGACGCCCCCGTCGGAGAGCGACGCCGCCTGCTCGGCGAAGATCTCGACGGCCTCGTCGACCGAAGTCGGGCCCCACGGCTCGATGCGAACGCCGAGCGGACCGATCGCCCCCGCGACGAAGAGGTCGCCTGCGGCATTGCGCGCGACGGCCGCGCCCTGCTCGTTGATCGCTCGAACCTGATCGCCGAGACCGTGCCTGTCGAGCTTGAGCCGGTTGGCGCCGAACGTGTTCGTCTCGATTACGTCCGCGCCGGCGGCGACATACGACCGATGGACGCTCTCGACGAGGGCCGCGTTCGAGACGTTGAGCTCGTCGAAGCACCGATTCAGGAACACTCCCAGCTCGTAGAGCCGGGTCCCCATGGCGCCGTCGAAAAGAACGACACGCTCCGCGAGCACGGCGACGAAGTCTCTGTTCACGGGGAGAATCTAACAGGGCTCGAGACGCAAAAGGCCGGCCCCACACGTCATCGCGCGGAGCCGGCCCTGAGATTGCGCTGAAATCGCTGGCTACTCGAGAACGCGGACGACGACGCGCCGGTTCTGCGCGCGGCCTTGCGACGTATTGTTGCCCGCGACGGGCTTCGTCTCGCCAAACGAGATGACGCTCATGGCATGCAGGGGAATTCCGGCCTTCTCCGAGAGATAGTTGCGGACCGCCTCAGCACGCATTTCGGCGAGATGCTGGTTGTACGCATCGCTGCCGATGTTGTCCGTGTGTCCCTCGATCTCGAGGTAGACCGTCTTGTCGAGACCCTTCACCTTCGATCCCAGTTCATCGAGGATCGACTGTGCCGCTTCCGGAACCTTGTCGGCGTCGAACGAGAACTTGACGCTGTCGTCCGAAAGAGTCGTCGTCCAGAGGATCTTCCCGCGCGCCAGTTTTTCGGCCGACTCGGCCTTGGTCATCGCCTGACTGCCGATTTCGACGGCCTTCTCGGCGGTTCCTTTGACCTGGGTGATTCGCGTGTCGGTGTCCCGCGCGAGATCCGTCGTGCGTTTCTCCTGGGTTTCGACGCCGTTTTCGACGCCCTTCACGCGCAGGTCCGTCGACTCGACGTTCTGGCGCCACGCCTTCTTGGTGACGCACCCGTTGGCCGCGATCAGCGACAGCACCGCCACACCCGCGATCGTCAAACTCAAACTCTTTTGCATAGCCTCCGCTCCTTCATCCTGACCGTCGCCGGCGCCCCTGGGCACCGTCGCGTAACGGTGAAACGTGATCCGGCATCCCCCGGGCTTCAGCCCACCCCGGCATTAGCGACCAGACTTTACAAAGTCGAGCCGCGTCTCGCAATGGGGTGAAGACCGGGTCTCGGCAGATTGAGTGTCAAGCGCCGTGCCATCACGAAAGCGCCAGTCTACTTACAAATTCGTCTTCTTTTCGTGAGATCGGGGTGATCTAACTTCGTAGTCGGCGCGGACGTGCCGTGTCGTTTTTACATAGCGATTGGCCGGGCACTGGAGCTCACGGGTTCGCGTAGTACCCCTTGCGGGTCCGGACGACGTAGCGCCCGTTGCGGGCCAGGAGCTGCACGGATCGGAAGCGTCCGTCCCAGCGGTCGAGTCCGGGGGAGTAGCCGATGAGGTACTGATGGCGGAGCTCGGTCGAGATTCTGGCAACGGCCTCTTTCATCTCGTCCGGGTCTTGGACGACGAAAAGGGCGCCTCCCGTTTCGTTGGCGAAGAGCTGCAACACCGCCATGTTGAAACCCAGATCCTTCACCTTCTTCCGGTTTTCCCAGGGGAGCGTGGAAAAGCCGACCGTGAAGATCGGGACTTCGACTTTGCGGGCGGTTGCGACCGACTGCTCGACGGTGAGCTTGCTCGCGTTGTCGACGCCGTCCGTGATGAGGACGATCGCCTTGCGCCCCTTCGTGCTGTCGTCAACCAGTTTTGGGATGGCCGCGACGGCGTCGTTGAGGGCCGTCTGGCCGTACCCCTCTTGGACCATCAAGCGCTCGAGGAACCGCTGGCGATCGGAGGTGAACTCGGTGACCCACGACACCTGCTCGTCCGCAAAGCAGATGAGCGCAAAACGGTCTTGCGGACGAAGCTGGTCTACGAAAAACCGCACCGCTTCTTTCGCGGCCTCGATCTTCCCGCTCTGCCGCATGCTTCCCGATACGTCGAGCACGAAAGCAATCGACACGGGTTCGTCGCTTTCGACCGAAAAGTACTTGATCTGCTGGGGCACGCGCTCATCGGTCAGCCTGAAGTCCCCGGCGCTGAGCCCGGTGACGATCCGGCCCTTCTTGTCCTCGACGCTCGCGGGCAAGAGCACCAGCCTTACGGCGATTTCCTGCTCGTCCTGAAGCCGCAGAAGGCGCTCGACCGTCGCGTTGTCGAGCTTGCGCTCTCCCCCGGACACCACCGCGATCGCCGCGGGCTCGACCGCTCGGATTGGCACGCGACCCGACAGCGCTGCTGCGCACGCCAGGGTCAAAACTACATGGTTCAGGCCCATAGTCGACACACTCCTCAGGCTCCCGAACTTGCAATCATCGAGCCATCCCCCCCGGGGAACCCGGAGGAAGGTATCGAAGCGTCAGCCCGGCGCCGGTAAGAAATGAGTCTACCTCGGAGGACGCCGGCCGGCCGCCGCTGGCAATCACGTCGAGCACGGGGGCTCGGCCGCCCAATTTGTCGCGCAACCCACGGAGGGCGAATGTCTCCGCGACCCGGTACCGCCAGCCGTGACGCTCCGGGCTCCCGCCTTGACCCAAGGCCCAGCGCGTAATGCCGCGTCCAATCCAGGACTTCGCCTCGATGTCCTCGATCCAAGCACGGTGGAGACGGGCGAGGCCCTCGACATCCAAGAGAATCCGATCCGCAGGGTGCTCGCCGAGACCTGCATCCGGCCGCTCCGCGGGGTCCGCAAGAAGGACTGTCGCCCTTCGGCACATTGCGGCCAGTGACACCGCGAGCCGCTCGACGCCACCGACGGGTAGAGCGACGAGCACGGTTGTGCCTCGTTCGACAGCGAGGGCCCGCGCGATCACGTCCCCCAGGGCGAGAAGGGCGGTGCGCCCAACCGGCCGGACCTCGCCGGCGGCATCGACCACGAGGCACGACGTCCCGCCCTCGCTTTCGGCGACGGCCCGGCGCAGACCTCCCGGATCGACGACGAGACTCGCCGCACCGACTTGCCTCGCGGTTTCTGCGAGCAACGCCGTGGGCTTCCGTTCGGAACGATCCGCCGACATGAGCAGAACCAGCTCGAGGTCGGGCAACTCCGGCCGTAGGGCGAGAACCCGCGCGAGCTGCCGTTCGTCGGAGGCCACGACGTGAACGGCGCCGGTTGACACGAGCACACGGCGCAGCGCGTCATCGGAGATCGCGGGATCGAGGGGAACGAGCGTAGCTCCCGCTGCGATCACCGCGAGTCCGGCGCCGAGAGTTCCGCGTCCTTCCGAGCCGAGAACCGCGGCGCACCCCCCCACGCGCAGGCCATAGCCCGATAGCGCCGCGGCGAGCCCGAGGACCTCGACGCCGAAGCGGGTCCCCTCAGCGTCCCACGCCCCCTGACCGCGCGAAAGAACGACCGGGGATGGATCCGCACCCAGCGCGTCGAGAAGGGATGAGAGCGCGGCAGGGCCCATGGGAGCCGGCACGGCACCGGAGGATGTGTCGACCCTCGGCGCCACAGAAATCGAGCTCAGAAGCGGTACTTGGCCGTCACGCCCGCCAAGATGATCGTGGACGTGTAGGTGCCGGGGATCACGCCGTCGGCCGGTGATCCGGTGGCGGTGGCGTCGTCGAATGCGATATGCATGGCGTACACGTCGATCCCCCATCGCGGAGCCAAGTAGCCGTACCCGATGGAATATTCGATCCGATCAGAGTCCGGAATCGACGGCCGGAGGAAATCGGTCGGGACCGGGCTGTCGTCATGGACGCCCCCGACGCGAATCTCGTGATTCATCGCCTGCCCCAGACGGAACGCAAGGCCGAGGCGGTACGAC
>JAYUCM010000103.1:0-5304 GCA_043740355.1 Acidobacteriota bacterium
CGTTCGTCCTCGGCCACCAGCATCTTCTTCATGCGTGCATCTCCACGCTCCCACAGGCCACCAGGGGTAGCCGGACGGTAAATGTGGTCCCCTCGCCGATCCGGCTCGCGACGTCGATGACGCCGCGATGCGAGTCGACGATCTTCTTGGCCATCGACAGCCCGACCCCCGAACCGTGCTTCTTGGTCGTGAAGAACGGATAGAAGAGCTTGTCGAGGTGTTCTCCCGGGATGCCGGGCCCGGTGTCGGACACGCGGACGACTGCGTAGAACTCGAACGACGACGTCTCCGGCACTCCCGCGGGTCGGTACGGCGTCGAGACGGCCGCCGGCGCGCGGGCCGTCGACACGTCGATGCCGAGCGTCCCTTCATCGCCCATGGCTTCCATCGCGTTCAGAAACAGATTCTCGAAGACCTGCCGGAGCTGTCCGCGGTCCATCAAGAACGGCGGGCAATCGGGGCACGCGGTACGGCGGACGCGCAGGGCGGGCCTGCCGCTGCGCCCCACGGCGACCGCCAACGCGTCGTCGAGGACGCCCTCCAGATCGGCCGGCGCCAGAGAGAGCGACAGGGGCTTCACGAACTCGAGGCTCGACGTGATCGTGCGATTGAGGCGCCGTACTTCGGCGATGATCTTGTCGAGCAGCTCCCGCTCTCCGGCTTCGGCGGGGAGGCGGCGCTTCAGCAACGAAGACGACACCTCGATCGATGCGAGCGGATTTCGGATCTCGTGAGCCAGGTTGGCCGCCATCTGGCCGAGCGCCGCGAGGCGGTCCTTGAGACGCTCTTGCTCTTCCTTGTGCTCGACGTGCGTGAGGTCCTTGAAGAACAGCGCTGCGCCGGCAGGGGTGCCGTCATATCCCGGGACCAGCGACAACGTGAAGCCGATCGTCTTCCCGCTCTCGGAACGGCTCTTGAGATCGATCTCCGCGCGGTTCGGGAGGAGAGACATCGAGAACGACTCGCGGAGGATCGCGGCGAGCTGCGGATGATCGATGAGGGCGTCCTCGATCGCCGCGCCGAAGACGGGCAGCTCGTGAAGCTCCAGAATCGTGCGCGCGTGCTCGTTGACCATCACGACGCCGCCCGTGCGCTCGATCACGAGAATGCCGCAGCGCATCCCCTCGATGAGGCGGCGATAGAAGTCCTCGCGGGCCGGTCCCGCGTGGACTCCGATCAAGGCGCTCGTGGGCGCCGCGTCCATTGCGATCGGTCGTCGATTCAAAGTCGGTCCCCGTGCTGACAGGGCTGAAATCTAGGTTCCCGATCGACGAGGGGCAACCGCTGCGAGGCGTGATTTTTAGAAGAGAATGACGGGTCGGACGACGCCGGGAGAGCCCGCACTAGACCCCGGTGACGGCCCCGGCGAACCAAGCAATTCCAGGGATCGGCTGGGGTGTAGGCTGGCTGTCGTAGACGACGGCGTTCTGGATGGAGAGCGGGTAGACGCCGGCCTGCTTGACGCGGAATTGCAAACCCACGACCGTCTTCGTGCCGGCAACGTTCGTCGCCGTGGGACCCGTGCGCGATATCCCAACGATCAGGCGGCCGGGGTTGGTCGCTCCGCTCGCGTTCACCGTGTAGTTCGGAGCGTTTCCGCCCTGTTCGAAAACGGATCCATGTGTGGATCCCAGGTAGACGGTGTGCGTGTCGTCGAAGACGACCTCAAACGCCGTGGCGTACACACCGTTGGCATCCGTCAAGGTGACGTTGATGGTGACGACGTCGTTGCTTTTCGCACCCTGGGCCATGGCGACGTTGTTCGCGACCGGAGTCGGCTGATCGGGGACGAAGCTCGCGGCCAGGGGCGTGGGCGAACCGCCGGGACTTGCGCCGGAGCCGCCGCCGCAGGCGGGCGCCGTGACCAGCGCCAAGAGCAAAATAAGCGTTCCGAGTTTCATCATCCCCCCGTTCACTGCAGGCCCGACGGACAGGCCGAAAGGCTCCAGGATTTCAAAGAAGTCGACCAGCACTTGCCGAGATTGCTCGCAATGTACGCGAGGTCCTGGCCGTCCACCCAACCATCCCCGTCGAAATCGTCGTCTGCGTCGTAGTTGGGATCGGAGTCACTCTGGCCGAACTGCCGCGACAAATAGACCGTGTCCTTGCCATCGATGCGGTTCCTGGTCATGGCGTCGCTCTGGTTGACGTCGAAGCGGGCCGGATTGATCAGGACTTCGAAGGCCTGGGACTTCATGCCGAACACGGAGTCCGAATTCGAGACGGTCAGGTCGAGCCGGCCGATGTGGGCCGGGCGGATGGTTCTCGCCGTCGGCTCGACGGTCGCGAGAAGCTGGATGTGATTGCACGATAGGACCTGGACCGAATTCAGGAAGACGTGAGGATTTCCGAGATCCACGATGGCGCCGCTCTGGAAATTGGAGCCCATGACGTCCATGACGATCTGGTCGCCTTGCATCGCGGTCGTCGGCGTCGCCGAGGTGACCGCCGGGCGCGACCAGCCCGAAAGCTCGTTCGAGAAAGTCAGCGACTCGCCCGACGCGTTGAAGGCTTTGACTGCGACGAAGTAGGTCGCGCAGTCCTGAAGTCCGGATATCGTCGTCGTCGCCGAAGATGTGGTGACGAACGTCGGCAGGTAGGTCCCCGACTGCGTACCGTAGTAAACGTGGTAACCGGTCGCACCCTGCGTGGCATCCCACGACAGCGCCATGGAGCCCGCGGCCGCCGGCGTGGCGGCTGCGAACAGGGCCGCGACGAGTAGGAGCAGACATCGAGCCCGGAGCTTAAGCATTGCGTCAGCCTCCCAGTTCCAACGGTATTGATGTTTAGCAAGCCGGGTGCCACGCAATGCTCCGGGATCGCCACACGGCCACACTTCTAACTTATTGCAAATACAGCATGTTATTCCTGAGCTTCCGCTCCGGCCCCGGCGGCTGGCGGCCGGGATCCAAAACGGAAATTACGATAAGGAAATCCTTATACTCCTATGACAGCTTTCGCACCCCTCACTTCTCTTGATTCGTGCGTCCTGGGGTCCGCGGAAACCTGGACGCCACGGCCTGGACCAGTTCGCGACGGAGCCGGCCCCGTCGCCAGTTCATCGTCCTCAGGAGGTGACCCGCGAGCGAGAGCTTCGTCCGGAGCGGCAGCGTGGACTGGACGATCGTCTTTAAGTGGTGGCGACAGCGGTTCCAAAGGGGAGGGGTGAACGGCCCGGCACGCCCTTTCCAGTAGAGCTCCATCCAGCCGATCTCCTTCACGTGTTGGCTCGACGACCGCGCGTGCAACCGGCGCAAAAAGAGACCCTCGGGGATCTCCCGGAACTTGCCGAACAGGCACAGCTCCCCCAGTAGCCCGAAGTCTCCCGACGAGTACGACGGCATGAGGCCGGTCTTCGCCAGGGCTTCGCTTCGGATCACGCCGAGAACGGCGTTCACCCAGCTCCCCGCCTCGAGAATCTGGCGAAAACGCTCGGCCGGATCGTCCGAAGGAAGGTCCAGCCCTGCGTCTTGCCGATCCAGGGCCCTGCCGTCGGCGTCGATGAATCGCGTCTTCGTGTAGGCCAGCACGACGTCACGCTCTTGGTCGAGGCACTCGATGCAACGCCGGAGAAAGTCGGGAAGGCTGACGTCATCGGACGTCGCCCAACGGAAATAGGGCGTATCCGACATTCGGAATACGAGATTGAAATTCGCGGCCAGACCGATGTTGGTCTCGTTGCGATGGTAAAGAACGCGGGAATCCTTTGCGGTGTAGTCCCGTACGATGCCGGCCGTCTCATCCGTGGAGGCGTTGTCGGCGACGATGAGGCGGAAGTCGCCGAACGATTGTCCGAGGATGGAGTCGATCGCTTCCCGAAGATGACGCTCCCCGTTGTAGACCGGGAGGCCGACCGTAAGCTTCGGGTTCACGCGCGGGGCACCGGGGCGGAATCGACGCGGCGGAGCCAGATCTCCCGCCAGTACGGATAAATCGCGCGGGGGCAGAAGCCGTGGTATTCGCCCGTGCAGGTCGCCCCTTCGAGAATGATGCAGTCGTTCGGGAGGACCATCATGCGGCCGGTGGGCTCATCGACGATGCGCTCGACCCTCTGGCGCACGCGGCACCGGGTGCCGCAGTACTTGACCATCTCCGAATCAAAGGTCATCCCGCGGTTCTTTCCCTTCTTGTCCAGCGTCGCGAGGATCTCTTCGTAGCTTTTCACTTCGACCCATTCGCCGGGCAACAGGTTCAGCAGCTCGCGGGGTGTCTTGGTCAACGTGCCGCCGATGTACGGGACCCGGAACGGCCCGCGAATGGTCTCCACGAGCCTCCACATCTTCGGGATCAGCCGGATCCGATTCAGCGCCTTCGTGATGGCCCACCAGGCGACCGTCCGGACGCTCACATGGCCCGCACGCACGTCACGGACGAATTGCCACACATCCCACGGTGCGAAAGCGCTCGTCGCTTCGTACATGGTCGTCGCTTGGCACGACCACACGACGCTCTCCGGCGTGCCGTCGCCGTCGGACGCGCGGGTGGCGCGCCGGAGGCCTGACGCATCGATTCTCGCGACGATCGCCGATTCTGCTCTGCCTCGTTGGGCAGCCATCGGGGCGGGGTCATCCGCGCGCTTGAGCCACGCTTCCTTCCAGAAGATCAGGCACGCCGCCCCGCATCCGCCGTGGTCCGCGCCGTCGCAGCGCAGGTCCTCAAGATGCACGGCGTGCACCATGCGTCGATTTCCAGACTTCTGGACGCGGTCGCAGGCCTTGTCGGCCCGACGGGAGACGCGGAATCGCCGTCCGCAATGACGTTCCATCTCCGGCATGAACGACAGCTCGGAGAGGCGCCCGCGCTCATCCAGCGTCGCGAGGATCTCCGTGAGACCGCGGACCTCCACCCACTCCCCGGGCTTCAACTCGAGCGGTGTGTCCGAGGGGTGCAGCTTCGTGGTCATCCGTGAAAAAGCCCCCTGGCCGGCGGGACGCCCCAATCAACGCGGCAATAACCTAGGGATTAACCTGCGACGTGTCCACCGGGCACGGGGCGGCGCATCGTGCGCATCGCCGACCAGACCGCGCGCACGCGCCCCCGGTGGAGAAACCAGATCGTTCCGACGTAGGTCAGCCCTCCCACGGCAACCTGAGCCGCCAGGCGCGCCGCGACCGGGAGGCCCGACGGGAGGAAGGCGCGAACCACGAGGACCAGTACGGACATCAGGAGCGCGGCGCTCGTGGCGGGCCATATCGAACGCAAGTAAGGACCGGCTCGCAGATCGATCATGCGGTACAGCTTCACGTACATCGGCGCGGCGACGATCGGGTAGGCGATCATCCACGCCCAGCCGACACCGGCCAG
>JAYUCM010000104.1:0-5302 GCA_043740355.1 Acidobacteriota bacterium
TTCGCGGGGTCGAGCACGAGCACGATCGATCCGTCGTCCAGAACCGCGGCGCCCGTGTAGCCCTTGAGCCCCGCGAGCGGCACGGGAAGAGGCCGGACGACGATCTCCCGCCGCCCGACGACCTCGTCGACTTCGATGCCGACCGTGTTTCCCCGGGCCGACTCGGCGATCAGCGCCATGCCGCCGTCCGTCGTCGCGGGAGCCAGGCCGAGCACGTCGCGCAGCGCCCACACGGGGACCTCTTCGGAGCCGGCGCCCGAAAAGCGGCGCCCATCGCGCCAGATCGTGCCGTGGTCGTCCATGGGCGCCATCCGCAAGAGCGCGGCGAGGGGAACCGCGAACGACACACCGCTCGCCCGCACGACGTAGGCCTGGACGAGGGCGACCGTCGCCGGAAGCGCGAGCTCGAACCTCGCCCCGCGGCCGGGCCGCGCTTCGATGCGCAGGTTTCCGCCCATCGCCTCCACCGCGTGTTTCACGACGTCCATGCCGACGCCCCGGCCGGAGACCTCGTTCGTCTCGTCGACGGTCGAGAATCCCGGAAGCGCGATCAACAGGAGGGCGTCGTCGTCCGCGAGGCGGACGGCTTCGAGCGGCGTCAAGAGGCCGCGCTCGATGGCGACTTGCTTCAGGCGGCGGGGATCGAGCCCCCGTCCGTCGTCCTCGACGACGATCGAGAGTAAGGAGGCGTGGCGCCCGACCGCGATGCGCAAGCTGCCGGCGGCCGGCTTGTTCGCCGCGCTGCGCGCTTCGGAAGACTCGAATCCGTGGTCGACGGCGTTTCTCACCATGTGAAGGAGGGGATCGATCAGACGTTCGAGCAGGCTGCGATCGATGCGGACGTCGTCCCCGACGACCTCGAACGTCACCGACTTGCCGAGCCTGCGGGACAGCTCGTCGACGGCTCGCCTGAGCCTGTGGGTCGCGATCTCGAAAGGGACGAGGCGCATGTCCACGAGCCCGTCGTAGGCGCGGCGTGCGAGCCGGCGCGCGGCCTCGGCCTCCCTCGCGAGCGGCGAGCCGTCGCCGACGGTCGAAAGCCCGGAGTCGATGCGGCCGATCGACGTCATCAGATCGAGAGCATCTTCGATGAGGGCGTCGAGCCGGTCGGCCCTCACGCGCAACGACGCCTTGGACCCCTGGGGCGCCGCCCTTTCGGGCGGGGCCTCGGTGGGAACCAGCGTGAAGCTGTCGACCTCTTCGAGGGCGGCGATCTTCGCCGCGAGCTCCCGCAGGGGAAGCTCGGACACGAGCGTGGCCAGAAGGCGTCCGTCGAACCGTCCGGTGCGGAGCGCGGCCATCGGCGGATCGATGCGGATCAACCTGCCCAGCTTTCCGAGGCGTCCGAGGACGACCGCGGCGCGCACGGCGGGAAAGGTGAGGTCGCGTCTGACGATCAGCGCGAGCTTGACGCATCCGGCGCGCGTCGTCGCCTCTTGCGTTCCGGCTGGGCGGGCGCTGCCGCCCGGATCGGCAAGAGGCGGGACCGCGCTCGTGTCGACGCTGCCGTGCAAGAGGCCGCGCAGACTCTCTTGAAGCGGGGCGCGCTCGCCGTCGTCCACCGGTTCTTTCGACTCGGCCCGATCGACCATGCGCTCGAGGCAGAGGAGCGCGTCGCTCAGGATGCGCCGCGTCGTCGCCCTCGGCGCGATCCGTCCCTGGCGCAGGAGATCCATCAGCGATTCCGCATCGTGGGCCAGCGAGCTCATCGCCTCGAAGCCCATCGAGGCCGCCATCCCCTTGACCGAGTGCACGTGGCGGAAGAGCTCGCGGAGGTCGGCCTCGTCGGCTTCGCGCTCGTCCACCTTTGACGCGAGCCCCGACGCGACGGCGATGTGCTCGCGCGCCTCGGCGACGAACAGGTCGAGATATGCGGAGAGATCCATGTCAGTTGAACGCCGCCGCGCGTTTCACGAGCGCCTCGGCGTCGAGCAGGACGTGAAGGCGGCCTTCGATCCACACGTGACCCACGTTGGCGGGGGTCCCGGTTCCCGAGAGCACCGCCGCCGGCACGAGGAGGGCGGCGCCGGCGAGCGTCCCGGCGAGTCGCATGACGTGCGCCGCGCCCCGAGCCTCGGCGGGTGGGTCATCGAGAAGCTTGGGCAGGTCGATCACCGCGATCGGGCGGCCTCGCCGCTCCGCCAACCCGAGGACCGCGGGCGGGGACAAGGGCACCGGGTAGATGGGGCCGGCGGGTGCGACGTCCGCGATCGCTTCCAGCGCGATCGCGTAGGCCGCGCCGCCGAGCTGGAAGTAGAGGAGGTCCACTTCAGTTCCGAAGCCTGAACGTCGCGATCAGGCTCTTCATCTGATCGGACGTGCGGGCCAGCTCGTGCGCCGCGGCGGAGAGTGCGTGCATCGACGCGGTCTGGCCGGAGGTCGCCGTGGAAGTCTCCTCGGTGCCCCGGGCGTTGTCGCGCGCGATGCGAACGATGCGCTCCAGGGCTTCGTCCACCTGGCGGGCGAGGCGGCGCTGTTCGTCGACGCTTCGCGCGATGGCGTTCGAGCGGTCGCTCGTCCCGCGCGTCGCGTCCAAGACCCCGTCGAAGGACGCGGCGGCGCGCTCCACCAGGTCGCGTGCCGCTCCCGCGGCGTCGACGCTTTCCCTGATGCTCCGCGCCAGCGTGTGCGAGCCGCCCCGGATCTCGTCGGTCACCGACCCGATCTGATCGGCAAAGCCACGCACGTGGTCGGCGAGCCGCCGCACCTCCTCGGCGACCACGGCGAACCCGCGCGCCTCGTCCCCGGCGCGGGAGGCTTCGATGGTGGCGTTGATCGCGAGAAGGTGGGTCTGCTCGGCGAGAGACACGATGAACGTCACGATCTTGCCGATCTCCTCGGCGCGGACCTGAAAGCCCTCGACCGCGTCGGCAGAGGCGTCCACGGCGTTCTTGAGATCGACGATCCCTTCCGCCGCGCGACGTGCGGCGGCCGCGCCGGTGTTCGCGCGGAGAGAGGCTTCTTCGGCCGCTTCCTGCACGCTCCTCGCGGCTTCGGCCACACGATCGGCGGAACCGGTGAGATCGCGGGTCAACGCGGACGTGCGCGACACGTCGTCGGCCTGCGCGTCGGCCCCACGGGCGATGGCCTGCGTGGCCTCGGCGATCCCGGAGGTCGCGGCGTTGACCTCTTCGGACGTACGCGAGAGCGTGAGCGCCGAGCTGTAGATCTGCGCCGCGCCGCCTTCGACCTCGATCAAGACGTTCAGGAGGTTGGCGAGCATCGTGCTGAACGAGCGCGCGAGATCCGCCGTCTCGTCGGTGCCCGCGACGTCGACGGCCAGGGTGAGATCGCCGCTGCTGATCAGCGAGGCCGCGGAGGCGAGCTGCTTGATGCGGCGAACGACGAGCCACGAGACCAACCACGCGCCGCCGAGCCCGATCGCCAGGTCGCAGCAGACGACGAGCGCGGCGCTCCACATCGGGTCGGGTTGGAGCCGGGGTACGGCGACCGCGACGGCCGTGCACAGGAAGGTGACGAGAAGAAACGATGCGGCGAGCTTCTTTTGCAAGGCGCGACCCCCGATAGGAACGACACGCGATCCGGCTGGCGTCCGTCAGGCCCCCGCGGAATATGGAGCCGAGGCGGGCGAGCGTCCACCGGCGACGGCGTTTTCCCTCCTTTTTGACACCCCAGGCGACCATTCCTACAATCGGAGTTCGTTTGCCCGTCAAACTCCGGAATGAGCACGCGTATCAGTCCCTAAGGAGGTTCGATGAGCGAGTCGGTTCAAGAAGTTCAAGATCGGGTCCAGCGCGAGGGGGCGGCGATCGAGCAAATCCTGAACGAGGTCCGGCGTGTCATCGTCGGGCAAAAATACGTCCTCGATCGCATGATCATCGGCTTGCTCACGCGGGGCCACCTCCTCCTCGAAGGCGTCCCGGGGCTCGCGAAGACCCTGGCGGTTCGCTCGCTGGCCGGGGCGGTCCACGGCACCTTCCGGCGGATCCAGTTCACCCCGGATCTCTTGCCCGCCGATCTCACCGGAACGCTGATCTACAACCAGAAAGACGGGACGTTCGTGCCTCGCAAGGGGCCGCTGTTCGCGAACTTTGTGCTGGCCGACGAGATCAACCGCGCCCCCGCCAAGGTGCAGAGCGCGCTTCTCGAGGCGATGCAGGAGCGGCAGGTCACGATCGGGGACACGACCTATACGCTTCCGTCCCCGTTCCTCGTCCTGGCGACGCAGAATCCGATCGAGCAAGAGGGGACCTATCCGCTCCCCGAGGCCCAGGTCGACCGCTTCCTCTTGAAGCTGCGCGTGGACTACCCCTCCTCGGAGGAAGAGCGGCAGATCCTCGACCGGATGACGGGTTCCGAGGTTCCCGAGGTGCGGCCGGTCGTGGCGCTGGAAGACATCGATCGCGCGCGCGCGGCGATGCATGCGATCTACGTGGACGACCGCATCAAGGACTACGCCGTCAGGCTCGTCCAGGCCACCCGCCGTCCGAAGGACTTCAAGCTCGACCTCGAGGGGTTGGTCCAGTACGGCGCGTCGCCGCGAGCGACGATGGCCCTGATCACGGCGGGGCGCGCTCACGCCTTCCTGCGTGGACGCGGTTTCGTCTCGCCCGAGGACATCAAGGCCGTCGGGCACGACGTGATGCGGCACCGCCTCATCCTCTCGTTCGAGGCCGAGGCCGAGTCGGTCACGCCCGACGAGGTCGTGCAGCGCGTTTTCGACGCGGTCGAGGTGCCGTGAACCCTCGCGACGTGCTCCGCAGAGTGCGCCGCCTCGAGATCCGGACTCGGCGCCTCGTCGACGAAAGCCTCGCGGGCTCGTACCACTCCGTGTTCAAGGGGCGGGGCGTCGAGTTCGCGGAGGTGCGCGAATACGAGCCCGGCGACGACGTGCGCACGATCGATTGGAACGTTTCCGCCAAGATGGGGCACCCGTTCGTCAAGAAGTTCACGGAGGAGCGCGAGCTGACCGTGATGCTGGTCGTCGATGCTTCCGCGTCGGGGCGGTTCGGGAGCGCGGCTTCGACGAAGCTCGAGACGGCCGCGGAGATCGCGGCGCTGCTCGCGTTCTCCGCGATCCGCAACAACGACCGCGTGGGCCTGCTCCTGTTCACCGATCGTGTCGAGCGCTTCGTTCCGCCGCGCAAAGGACGCCAGCACGGCTTGCGCGTGCTTCGCGAGCTCATGGCGTTCGAGACCGTCGGGACCGGCACCGACATCCGGGGAGCGCTCGAGGTCCTGCGCCGCGTGGTGCCCAAGCGCGCGGTCGTCTTCCTGATCTCGGATTTCCAGGCCGACGGCTACGACAGGACGCTGAGGGTCGTGAACCTCAAGCACGACC
>JAYUCM010000105.1:0-2154 GCA_043740355.1 Acidobacteriota bacterium
GAGCGCGTCTTGCTCCCACGGCTCGAGCGGCGCCGCGGCCATCAAGAATCCCAGGACGTCGCGGTCGGGCGACGGGGGGAAGCGCTTGGCGTCCTCGCGGGCCTGTTTCACCTGCCTCCGCTTCTCCGCGAGATAGTCCGGGGGGTTGACGTAGCGGTCGAGGTACGCCTTCGCGGGCATGCGGCCCGGGTCTTGTTGCTCGGGCTCGTCGACGGGGGCCCCGGCCCGCCGCGCCTCCCTGAAGACGGCGCCGGGGTCGATCAGATCCTCGATCGACAGGCACGCGTCCATGAAGCGCTCGACGGTCTCGACGCCGCGGCTCTCCTGGTGGCGGCGCACGCGGGTCGCGTGGTTCGCCATCGTGTCGATCATCTTCCGGTTCGTGTGAGCGAAGTAGACGTTGTTGACGAAGAAATCCGCGTGGCCGTAAACGTGCGCCATCACGAGCTTCTGATCGACCAGAGCGTTCCCCTCGAGGAGGTACGCGTAGGTGGGATCGTTGTTGATCACCATCTCGTAGATCTTGTGGAGCCCGTACTTGTAGCTCTTCGCCAGCTCGGCGTATTCCATGCCCCACCGCCAGTGCGGGTAGCGCGTCGGGAACCCGCCGTAGGCGGCGAGCGCGTTCATCTCGCGCCAATCGACCATCTCGAAGACGACGCGGAAGAACGTGAGCCCCATCTCGCGGGCGATCTTCTCGATCCGCTCCTGCTCGCGCTGCAGCACGACGGACAGCGTGCCCGGCATCGCGCTACCGCCCGCGCCCGAGGAAATCCTTGATCGAAACGACGATGGCGTCCCGGTCGGGGATCCGCGAGAGCGCGACGCGCTCGTGGCTCGCGAAGCGCGACCGCAGCACGTCGATGAAGTCGCCCCGCGTGCCCAACGCCTCGACCTGCCCGTACCCGAAGAGATTGACCGCGGGGAGGAGCTTCTCCGCGAGCAGGTCCGCCGACCTGTCCGAGTCCTGACGGGAGTAGTTCTCGCCGTCGGTGAAATGGAACAGGTAGAGGTTCCATTCCGTCGCGGGGAAGCGCTCTTCGACGATCCGCGCCGCGAGCTCGTAAGCCGACGAGATCACCGTGCCACCGGACTCGCGCAACGTGAAGAACGTCTCGCGATCGACCTCCTTCGCGGCGGCGTCGTGAACGATGTAGACCGTGCGCACGCCCTGGTAGTGGCTGCGGATCCACGCGTCCAGCCAGAAGCTCTCCGTGCGGACGATCTCCTTCTGCTCGTCGCCCATCGACCCCGACACGTCCATGACGTAGACGATCGCCGCGTTGGCCTTCGGCAGCGGCCGCGGCTTCCACGTGCGGTACTTCCGGTCGGCGCGCTGGAGCGACACGCGCGGGTTCGACGGATCGTAGGTGCCTGAGACGATCAGGCGCCGGAGCGCCTGGCGGTACGAGCGCTTGAAGTGGCGGAGCGACTCGGGGCCGCTGGTGGCGATTCCCGTGTAGCGTCCCGACAGCGAGGTGAGCTCGTCGGTGCCCTTCGGCTCGATGCGCGGGAGCTCCAACGCTTCGCCGAGCATCGTCGCCAGCTCCTCGACGGAGAACTCCGCCTCGAGGATGTGCGCGCCCGGCTGATCGCCGGCTTGGCTGCCGCCCTCCTCGCCTTCGCCGTCGCCCTGGCCGACGCCCTTCCCCCCGGTGTCGTGCACGAAGTGCGGCAGCTCGAGGTGGGGGATGGGGATCGAGACGACCTGGCCGCCTTGCTTTCCGAAAAGCTCGGTCTTCCCGAGGTGCTTTTTCAGCTCCTCGCGCACCTTCCCCCGCACGATCTGCCGGAAGCGGTTCACGTCGGATTCGATGCGGGGCATGGCCTACCGGCGCTACCGTTCCTTGACGTCGCCGCGCGCGAAGATGCTCGCGACGAAGTGCAGCACGTCGTTCGCGCACGAGTCGCAGTAGCCGTGGTCGCGAACGAGACGGCCGCGCACGATGTCGATCTTCTCCTGCGTTTCCTTGTCCATCACCGAAGAGACCAAGCTCGTCAGCTTGATGAAGTCCTTCTGGTCTTCGAACAGCTTCAGCTCGAGCGCCTTGTGCAGCCGCTCGTTCGTCCTGTAGTCGAACTTTCTCCCGTCGAGCGACAGAGCGCCGATGTAGTTCATGATCTCGCGACGGAAGTCGTCCTTGCGGTTGTCGG
>JAYUCM010000106.1:0-2149 GCA_043740355.1 Acidobacteriota bacterium
CTCGTCCACGATGATCAGGCGCGGATTCCCGGCGATCGCCTGGGCCAGGCCGAGGCGCTGCCTCATGCCCCCCGAGTACGCCTTGACCTTTCGTTTTGCCGCGAACCCGAGGTTGACGCGCTCGAGCAGTCCGGCGACCAGGGCCTTCTTGCCGCCCGGCGCATCGACGCCTTTCAGCTCGAGCAGGTGCCCCAACATCGCCTCGCCCGTGAGGTGCGGGTAGAACCCGAACTCTTGCGGGAGATAGCCGAGCCTCGCCCAGATCCGCTCGGGCTTCTCCGTGACGTCCTCCCCGTCGAGCACGACGCGTCCCGACGTCGGCTCGAGGAGCCCGGCGACGATCCGCATGAGCGTCGTCTTCCCCGCCCCGTTCGGCCCCAGCAGGCCGAACATCCCTTGCGGGATCTGCAGGCTGACGCCTTGGAGCGCCGCCACCGGACCGGGGTAGACCTTCACCAGATCGTTGAGCTCGAGCATTTGCCGCTCCTTGAAAGGGTCGCCGGGTAGAATCCTCGCATGGACCTCGCCATTCATACGCAGCGACTGCGACGGGAGTTCGGGACATTCGTCGCGGTGGATGAAATCGACCTCGAAGTGCCTCGTGGCTCGCTGGTCGCGCAGGGTCGCTGAATCGCGATGGCCGACGCCGTCGAGGTCGCCTTCCACCGCGCGGCGCGTGCCCTCGTTGCCGAGCGGACTCGCCTCGTCGTCGCGGTGTCGGGGGGCGGCGACTCCGTGGCGCTCCTCCATCTGCTCCATCGCTTCGCCGCCCGCCGGCGCATCGACATGACGGTGGCCCACCTCGACCATGCGCTGCGCCGCGCGTCCGGCGCCGATTCCCGCTTCGTCCAGCGCCTCGCGGCGGATCTGGACCTGCCTTCCGTCGCTTCGCGGCGCGACGTGCGCGCCGCGCGCCGCAAGGACGAATCGCTCGAGGAAGCCGCACGCCGCGTGCGCCGCGCGTTCCTGATGGAAACCGCGAGGACGACCGGTGCCGACGCGATCGCCACCGGCCACACGCTGGACGACCAGGCCGAGACGATCCTCATGCGGTTGGCGCGCGGCGCGGGGCCGTCGGCCCTTGCGGCGATGGCGCCCGCGGGGCCGGGGCCGTTCGTCAAGCCCCTCTTGGGGATCGAGCGCGCCGCCTTGCGCCGCTGGCTTCGGAAGAGGCGCCTTACGTTCCGCGACGACGCTTCGAACGCCAGCCTCGCCTTCGACCGGAACCGCGTGCGGCGTCTGGTCATGCCCATGCTCGCCAAGGCGCTGAATCCGCAGGCAGCGCGGCACCTCGTCGAGGCGGCCGGCCGCCTGCGCGAGGACGCCGCGTATCTGGACGCATCGGCTCGGGAGCGCTTCGACGCGATCGCCGCGCGACGCGCGGACATTCTCGCCATCCAGGCGCCGGCGCTCGCCGCGCTGCCGCATCCGATCGCCGCACGCGTCGCCCTCCTCGCGCTCGCGGCGGCAGGCTGCGACCCGCGGCGGCTCTCCTCGCGGCACATCGACGCCGTCGTCTCTTTGGGTCCGGCGGCTCCGGGCGCATCGCTCGATCTGCCGGGACGGATCGGTGCGCGCCGGCGCGGGCGTTTGCTAGAGTTCGGCCCATGCGTCTGTCCGGAGAAATCCTGATCGGAGAGACCGCGCTTCACGCCCGCGTCGAAGCGTTGGCGAGGGCGATCGCCGCGGACACGCGAGGCGGCGGAGAGCTCACCGTCATCGCCGTCATGGACGGCGCCTTCATGTTCTGCGCCGACCTCGTGCGGCGGCTACCGATGCCCGTGCGTCTGGCGCTCGTCCCGATCAAGTCGATCGACCGCGGGGGGAACCCGTCCGCGCTCCTCCTTCCCGACGAGTTTCCGCTCGACGGCGCCGACGTCCTCGTCATCGAAGACATCCTCGACACCGGGCGCACGCTGGCCGCCTTCAGGGACCGCATCCTCGCGCAGCGCCCCGCGCGCCTGCGCATCGCCGTGCTCCTCGACAAACCCGCCCGGCGCGCCGCCGGGCTCCGCGCAGACTACGTCGGGTTCCAGGTGCCCGACCGCTGGATCGTCGGGTACGGGCTGGACGTGGACGGGCTTTACCGCAACCTCCCGTACGTCACATTCGTCGAATAGGCGATGGGGTCAGGTCTCCCTCTGAGAAC
>JAYUCM010000107.1:0-5252 GCA_043740355.1 Acidobacteriota bacterium
CGCTCAGATCCGCGAGCCTGAGCGCCGCCCTCGCCTCGCGCTCGCGGCCGAGTCCGGAATAGAGCGCGGCGAGGTTGCCGAGGACCGACGGATCGCGCGGCGAGAGCGCCAAGGCGCGCCGGTACGCATCGAGCGCGCCCGGGATGTCCCCCCGGCGTTTCAGGAGAACGCCGAGGTTCCCTTCGGCAGCGGCGAATCCGGGGGCGAGTCTTATCACCGCGGTGAGCAGCGCTTCGGCCCGGGCGTAATCCCCGGCGCTCAACGCGTCGACGGCGCGATTGTTCACCCACAGCGCGGCGAGCTCGAAATCGTCGAGCAAGCGAATCCGCCGGGACGGGTCCTCCCCCGTTCTGTAGAAATCGAACACGATGTAACGGTCGTGGAGCGGGTATACGGCCACGACGTGGGTGTTCACGTAGATGAGGTCGCCGTGCTTCTCCCCGGTCACCCTGGGCTGGATGTACCCCGCCCGGACCCGCAAGCCCCGGGAGCGAGCCATCGCGATGAAGAGGTTGGTGAACGCGACGCAGTTGCCGCGACGGGCGGCCAAGGCCTGCGCGGCGGTTTCGGTCAGTCCGGCCTCGTAGTCGAAGGTGAAGCGGGTCGTGTCGAACAGCGCGTTTTGCAGGCGCTTCAGCTGATCGACCGTTCCGCCGCCTCCTCCGGCCATCGCGTTGGCGGCCGCCTTGATCTCGGGCGTGATCGCGAGCGGGTCTTCGATGAGCGTGGGATCGATTCCGCGTTTGACGAGTTCCTTCGTCCATGAATCGGCGGCGCGCGACGCGACCGGCGCGGCGACGAGCATCGCCACGACGAGGAGGCGCGCGGTGAGCCGCTTCATGGACCGATGCTACACGCGTCGCGCTCGACGATCACAATGGGGCTCTCGCACCGCACGTGACCGTGAGGTAACTATGGCCATCACGTCGATTGTTCCGTGTCGATCCGGAAAGGGTGTCAGCAAATCACGCCTGAAGCCCACGGTGCCACGCGCGCGTATCGCCGAATACCGCGACAAACGGTGGCTGGCCCTTTGGCCGCGCCATTGCTGGTTAATGGGCTGCCATGACAAAACACCATCTCGGCGTCCTCGTGTGCGCTGTCTTCTGTCTCGGGCTGGGCGCCATCCCACTCCGCGCGCAGACCTGTGCCGCGCCACCTCTCTACGACCTCAGCGGGCCGGGCTGCAGCACCAGCCGGCAAGACGTGCCGTGCGGGTGCTCCGAGTGCTTGACGTGGGACGCCACACCCGGCGCGACCTGGTACCAGATCCGGCGTTGCGACCGTTTCGGCGCGAACTGCACGATCGTCGGCGACACGAAGTGGAGAAACCTTGCGACCACCCATCCGACCCTCTGGTGCGTCCCTTGGGATAATCCGTTTCCCCAAGTCGGAGCTTCGTACCAGTATTCGATCCGTTCCTGCCTCGACGGTCCGTCGGGGCCTGTTTGCGCCCTCAGTTTCTCGACCCCGGTCGGCTACGTCGCCGCGCCGTACATGTGCATCGAAAACGGGCTCGAGGTGGCCTGCAGGACGACCACCCCGCCTCCGTCCGGCTTCGAAGCCGACTTCGACCAGGACGGGATCACCGACGCGGTCGATCCCGACGACGACGGCGACCAGATCCTGGACAGCATCGACAATTGCGTCCTCGGGGTGAACATCGGACAGCACGACGCAGACCGCGACGGCGTCGGCGACGTTTGCGATCTCGAGCCGCTGATCCCGAGCAGCGGACCGGCCGACGCCGACGGGGACGGCATCGGCGACGGCGTGGACGACTGCCCCTCGATCTACGATCCGCAGCAGGCGGACACCGACAAAGACCGTACCGGGGACGCCTGCGACAACTGTCCGAACGCGTTCAACGAGACACAGTCCGACAGCGACGCAGACGGCCAGGGCGATCACTGCGATCTCGATGACGGCACCGTGTACGCGTGGTGGAGCTCGCGCTCGCAGCTCACGTGGGCGCCGGAGTATGGGTTCTCGTACTGGTGCGTCTACCGAGGCGATCTCGCGGAGCTCAAGCGGTCGGGATCGTTCACCCAATCCCCAGGCTCGAATCCGCTCGCCGCGCGATTTTGTGATCTCGCCGTCATCCCGCTCACCGACGCGGTGGTCCCGGCGCCCGGCACGACGGCGTTCTACCTCGCGGGCGGACGACCCGGATCGTACTCGACCGAGCTCGGCCTCGACAGCGCCGGCGTGGTGCGCCCGAACACGAACCCCTGTCCCTGAGCGACTCTCGTCTCGCGTCACGAACGAATCGCGACCTGAGGCGTATTACGACAGCATGAGCACGAGAACCGGACTCCTCTTCGCAGTCCTTTTGACTCCTTCGGTCGCGCTGCTCGCCGGCGTGGGACGACTTCGTGGCCGGCCGCGACCCGGTGCTCGACTGGGTGCTGGCGCCGTGACGGCCCGGAGCTCAGCGAAACCGGGCGAACGCGAGCTCCATGACCTTCTGCTGCTCGATGGCGTGAGCCTTGGCCGACCCCGTGGCGGGGCTGGCGCTCTCGGACCTCTTGACGGTCGTCACCGCCCTGTCGCCTGCCAACCGCTGGAGCAGCGGCCTCACGAAGGATAGCGCTCCCATGTTCGCGGGCTCTTCTTGCACCCAGACGATCTCCTTGGCACTGGACAAGGCGCCGAGTGCCGCCTCGAGATCCCTTTCGGGAAACGGGTAGAGCTGCTCCAACGTGACGACCGCCACATCGGGGGCATTCCGCTTGGCTCGCTCGGCTCGCAGCTCGTGACCGATCCGGCCCGTGCAGACGAGAACGCGACGCGAAGGCGCCGCGCCGTGATCCGCGAGAACCGAGCGAAAGCTGCCGTTGACCAGCTCCGATCGGTCGGACGCCGCCGACTCCGCTCGAAGCATCCCCTTGGGCGTAAGGATCACGAGCGGCTTGCGCCAGGAACGCAGGACTTGACGGCGCAGCAGATGGAAATACTGCCCCGCGGTCGTCGGCTGGCAGATCTGGATGTTGTCCTCGGCGGCCAGCTGGAGGAACCGCTCCAGCCGGCCCGACGAGTGCTCCGGCCCTTGTCCCTCGAAGCCGTGCGGCAGCAGGAGGACCAGTCCGGAGAGAAGGCCCCACTTGTCCTCCGCCGCGGCCACGAACTGATCGAAGATCACCTGGGCGCCGTTGGCGAAGTCGCCGAACTGAGCCTCCCAGCAAACAAGAGCTTCCGGAAAATCTCGGCTGAAGCCGTACTCGAATCCGACCGACGCCGCCTCGGACAGCGGCGTGTCCAGGATCTCGAAGAAACCCTGGGCCGCGGAGAGGTGCTGCAGCGGGACGTGCTCCCGCCCGGACCCCTGATCGACCCAGACGGCGTGACGCTGGTTGAACGTCCCCCGCCGGCTGTCCTGGCCGGCGAACCGCACGGGCGTCCCCGCCAAGAGCAGCGAGCCGAAGGCGAGAGCCTCCGCCATGCCCCAGTCGACCGGCGCCTCGCCGAGACCCATGGCGAGCCGGCGCTCGAGTCCCTTTCCCACCTTCGGATGGATCGCGAATCCGTCGGGAGGGGCGGTGATCGCTCGCGCGACGTCTTCGAGACGTTCCGCCGGAACGGAGGTCGGGACGTCGAGCTCGTCGCGCCAACGGCCCCCCGTGTAGGGATCCCAGTACGAAGGAAGGCGCCGCAGCACCGGCTTCGCCGTCATCGTCCTCCCCGCTTCGAGCTCACGGTCCAATTCCGCTTCGATCGAAACCCGGAGCGCCTCGATCTCTTCGGACCCGGCGCCGACTCGTGCGGCATACGACTCCCAGAGCATGGGACGCTCCGCGATCTTCCGGTAGAGGAGGGGCTGGGTGGTGGTGGGGTCGTCCACCTCGCTGTGACCGTACCGCCGGTAACCGATGATGTCGACCACGACGTCGCTCGCGAAGGCGTACCGGTACTGAAGCGCGATGCGCGCGACCCGGGCCACGGCCAAGGGGTCCTCGCCGTTCACGTGGAAGATCGGGATCGGAAGGCGCATGGCCGCGTCCGCGGCGTACCGCGAAGAATGAAGATGTTCCGGCTCGGTCGTGAACCCGATCAGGTTGTTGACGATGACGTGAACCGTCCCTCCGACCGAGAAGCCCGGTAGGTCGGCCAGGTTCAGCGTCTCTCCCGCGATGCCCTGCCCCGCGAAGGCCGCGTCTCCGTGGACGGCGATGGGAAGGACGCGTGTGAGGCCGTCGTCTCGAAGTCGAGTTTGCCTGGCGCGGGCGCGCCCCATGAGGACCGGGTCGACCGCCTCGAGGTGGCTCGGGTTCGAAACGAGGTGAATCGCGATCGTCGCACCGTCCGGCGTCACGTACTTGCCGGTGGCCCCCAGGTGGTACTTCACGTCGCCCCCGCCCAGGGCGCTCCGTGGCTCGACGTCGTGAAACCCCGCGAAGACGAGGGCCGGTGCGACCCCGACCACGCGCGTCATGACCGAAAGGCGTCCCCGGTGGCTCATCCCGATGAGCGCGAGCTCGGCGCCCTGCCCGGCGCCCGTCTGAAGCACCTCGTCGAGCAGGGTCACGAGGGCCGCCGCCCCTTCGAGGGAATACCGCTTGGTTCCCACGTACCGCGTATGCAGGAACTTCTCGAACAGCTCGACTTCTGCGAGCCGACGGAGGATCCGCCCCCGGTCCGGCGCGCGAGCTTCGGCCTCCATGCGCTCCGCCACGAACCGGCACCGATCCGGATGCGGGATGTGCATGAACCGCGCACCGATGGAGCCGCAATAGATGGAGCGCCAACGGTCGGCCTCTGCGTCGCGCAGACCCTCGAGCTCGGGGTGCACGATGGGAGCGAGACGCCCCAGCGAGTCCAGGTCGGCCTGCAGGTAGCCCCATCGGCGGAACGCGTCGGCGAGGTGGTCGGGGGTCATCTTGACCATCTTTTCATAGAATGAGGCCCGAGATGATTATCGAGCACACGATGGACGCAAGCTGGCTGTCGAACACATACCTCGTGGCCGACAAACCCGGCGGCCGCGCCGTCCTCATCGACACCGGGGGTCCCGTCGGGCCGATCCTCGAGAAGGTGGCGGAGCTTCGACTGACGGTCAGCCACGTCTTGTGCACGCACCATCACATCGATCACATCGCGCACAACGCCGAATACAAGACGCGGTTCGGGTGTCCGATCTGCGGCCACGGCAAGGAGCGCGAGCTCTTCGGAGGACTCGACCTCGAGATCGGCGACGGCGACGAGATCGTGACGGGCGGCCTCAACGTCCGCGCGCTCCACGTGCCGGGCCACAC
>JAYUCM010000108.1:0-5250 GCA_043740355.1 Acidobacteriota bacterium
GCTCAGGAGACCAGCGCCAAGAGCGATTCGGAGATGACCGCGATCTTCAAGCGCGAGTACCCGCTCTACTTTGCCGACTACACGAAGCGGGCGAAGGAATTCGAGCCCTACCGCGCGGCGGCGATCGCCTACGTCGCGCCGACCCGGTCAACGGACTCGACCGCGACGGACAAGGTTGGAGTCGCGCCATCGATCGAAGTGCGCGACCGGCTCCACACGATCACGGTGCCGACGCTGGTGATCGTGGGGAAGAAGGACTTCGTCACGCCGGAGAAGTACTCGCGGATCATCCACAACTCGATCCACGATTCGCAGCTCGTGCTCCTCGAGAACAGCGGCCACATGGGCCACATGGAAGAGCCGGTAGCCTTCGCGGACGCCGTCCGCACGTTTATTCAGTCGCTACCTCGGTAAACGCCGAAGGCAGGCGCGACCGTGAAACCCGCTTCCCGGCTCATCGACGAGCGGATCCGCGACCTGGGGGGATGGCGCGGGGAGACCCTGGCCCGCATGCGGGCGCTAATTCTAGAGACCGACCCCGAGATGACCGAGGAGTGGAAGTGGCGCAATCCGGTCTGGTCGCACCACGGGATTGTCTGCACCGGGGAGGCGTACACGAAGGTCGTGAAGCTCACGTTCGCCCGGGGGGCCAGGATCCCAGACCCTTCGCGCCTCTTCAATTCCAGCTTGGAAGGCAACACGCGAAGGGCGATCGACATCCACGAAGGGGAGAAGGTCGACGCCGGCGCGTTCAAGGCGCTCGTGAAGGCCGCGGTGGCCCGGAATGGCCCACCGCCGAAGAAACGGTAGATTCGGATGGCCTCTCCCGAGTTCGAACTCCTGGGCGCGTTCGAGGTGCACTCCGTCGAGGAGATCCGGGCGATCCTCGACAGCGGGTTCGATGTCCGAGCGCCGGTCAAGGGCAAGTCCGCGATCAACTCGTTGATCGAGATGTACACGCGATCGGTCCGCTTCCCCGACTGCCTCCGGCTCCTGCTCGAGCGTGGGGCTCTGCTCGATGATCCGCTCGTCGCCTCGGTTCTCCTCGATGACGCGGAAGCGTTGACGACCGATCTTCGTGGCGATCCGTTGTTGATCGTGCATCGGACATCAATGGTCTCGGCGTTCACGCCCTTGGTCGGTGCGTCTTTGCTCCACGTCGCCGCCGAATTCGGACACGTGAAGACGGCCCGAGTCCTTCTCGAACGGGGCGCCGATGTGGATGCGAGGGCCTCATTCGACGACTGCGGCCTCAATGGTCACATGCCCGTTTTTCACACGGTGAATTCCAATGACGGGTTGCTGAATGCCGGCGCAACGCTCGACATCCGCCTGGACGGCATGACCTGGGGAAAGGGATTCGATTGGGAGACGACGTGTGTTGCTATCTACTTTGTTTCTCCCGTCGGTTTGATTCCCGACCGCTTTGTGGGCATCGGCCACGTCGACGACGCGGCGGACCGTCGGGTCACCCGCCTCGCCGGCGTGAGTGAGGGACGATGAGAATCGCAATTGGATCCGATCACGCGGGTTACCGATTCAAGACGCTGATTGCGGCGCACCTCGCGGGACTGGGGCACGAGGTCGAAGACTTCGGGACCGACTCGGTCGAGCCCGTGGACTATCCCCTTTTCATTCGTCCAGTCGCCGAAGCGGTCGGTGGACGCCTCGCGGATCGTGGAATCGTGCTGGGTGGCTCAGGGAACGGCGAGGCGATTGTTGCGAATCGGGTTCGCGGTGTCCGGTGCACTCTCTGCTGGAATGAAGAATCCGCGCGCTTGGGCCGCGCGCACAACGATGCAAACGTTCTGGCCCTCGGAGAGCGTTTTCTCACTCAGGATCAGGCGCTGGCGATAGTCGACGTTTGGATGGCGACGGCTTTCGAGGGGGGACGTCACCTCCGCCGCGTGGAACAAATCGATGGCGACCGAACCGGCTAACGTTACGCGTGAACGCGGCGCGCCGATAGCTGCACGGAGGTGAGGCCCACATGATCACGCGATCGTTTTCAGTTGCGGCGTTCTTGGTCCTCTTGCTCGGCGCAGGGTGTCATTCAGCGACCCTCGAGCGCGCCGGCCCGGAGATCATGGCCGCGACGATCTCGGCCGACCAGCTTCCAACCGAATTCGACGCGACGCGGACCTACCACCACCGGGTGGGTAGCGTCAGCGACCCGCGGGGCATTTTGGTGGCCCTTTGGGACTCCGGTCTTCAAAGCAAGCAGGCTTGGCAACCGCTCGATAACCTCTGCTTGGATCCAATCGGGCCGCAGTTCACGGTTGAACTCGTCAGGGACGACCCACGGATCGTCGGCTTCGGCTTCGAGAGAGCCGACGGACGCCTCCGCTGTGCGACGACCCTCACCTACTACACAATATCGCCGGCTGGCAGCTGACAACCCCCTGCAGTGGACGCCGGGCGGCACAATGACTTCCGTCAATCAACTCTGGCTTCGCCTCCCCCTCGTTGTGCGTGCGGTTCTGATCGGCGTGGCTGCCGCAGCCGCGGGTACCATGCCGTGGGCCGCGTTGATGTCGGCGAACACCAGGCACCGATCGGCGCTGCCGTGGGCCGTCCCGCTCATGGCGATGTATCTGTGGTTCTACTGGCGCTACCTCGTGCGGGGAACGGGATGGCCGCGGTCAACAGCCGAAGCGCGGCGGACGAATGCCCGTGCCAACGCGCTGCCGCCCGAAGTCTGGGGGCCGGCTCTTTTGGCGGGGATGCTCGGCCTCGCGAGCATATTGCTCCTCCAAGGGGTGATGAGCCGACTCGTCGTGCTCCCCCAGCAACGAGACCTCGACGGATCGCAGTACCCGGTCATAACGGTTCTGCTCTGGGTCGTCATGAGCGCCGTTGTGGCCGGCGTGGTCGAGGAGACATCCTTGCGTGGTTACCTGCAAAGGCCGATCGAGCGCCGGTACGGACCCGTCGTCGCGATCCTCGTCTCCGGAAGCCTGTTCGGATTTGCGCACTTTACGCACCCGGAGGTCGGCCTCGCGCTGCTGCCGTACTACTTGGCCGTGGCCGCTGTGTATGGCGCGCTGGCGTACCTGACGGATTCCATTTTCCCCAGCATGCTCCTCCATTCCGGCGGCAACATGTTCAGCGCCTTCGACCTCTTTACGCGCGGTCGGTCCGAGTGGCAGCTGTCGCCCGAAGCCCAGCCTCTCATTTGGGAAACTGGGTCCGATACGGCGTTCTGGGGCAATGTGGCCGCCCTCGTGATCGTCGCCGCTTTGACAGTGTGGGCGTACTCCGCGCTTGCGAACGCCATGCGGAAGCGTCGGGCAGCCCGTGCGGCCTGACAACCGGTTCCGGCGGACGGCGCGGCGCGCCGCCGCTGAGCCCGGGGATTAGGCGACGAGGAAACATCCCGTGACTGCTCAACGCCCGCCGAGGACGCCTCGCGGTCAGCGCAAAGACTGGATGGGGCTCGACCTCGAGGCGAAGCTGGCCATCTACGAGCATTTCGCGGCCGTGGGCAGCCGGCCTTCCGCGGTCGACGTCGCCGCGCGTTTGGGCGTTGCCGTGCCCCAGGTGCGTGAGATCTTCGGGAGACTTCGGGCACAGCGCGTCTTGGTGCTGGAAGCGGACGCCGAGTCGATCCGCATGGCTCCGCCATTTTCCGGGGTTCCGACGCAGCACCGCGTGATCGCGAACGGAGTGACGTACCACGCAAATTGCGCGTGGGACGCTCTCGGAATACCGGCCGCGCTTCACCGACGCGCGACCGTGCATTCCCGGTGTGAGCAGTCGCTTCAGCCCCTGGAGCTCGCGGTCTCGGACCGCGGCCCTGAAGCGTCGGACTGGCTGTTCCATTGCGTCGTTCCGGCGTCGCAGTGGTGGGACGATATCGTCTTCACCTGAAGCAAGATGCTCTTCTTCCGGTCGGAGGAACGCGTCCGCGAGTGGTGTTCCGCGACGGGCTACCCCTTGCGTCCGCTGGTCGGCATGGACCAACTCTGGGAGCTTGCCCGAGAATGGTATGCGACGCGCCTGCAGCCCGACTCGCGTCGGCCGCAGCCGGCGGAGATGCGTCAGATCTTCGCGCGCCTGGGGCTAACCGGGGAGTTCTGGAATCCGCAGCGGGACGTGTTCGGGGGAGGAGCGGGCGGCGTGACGCGATGAGGGACGACGATGGACATCATAGGATTCGATCACGTCCAGCTCGCGATGCCGGCGGGCGACGAGGACAAGGCCCGCGCGTTCTACTTCGGGTTATTGGGAATTCCCGAGGTTCCGAAGCCCGCAGCCCTGGCCCAACGGGGCGGCGTGTGGTTCCAGCATGGTCAGGTCAAGGTTCATCTCGGTGTGGAGGGCGACTTCCGGCCCGCCCGGAAGGCGCACCCCGCTTTGCTGGTCCGGGACTTGGCCGCGCTCGTGCAGCGGCTCCGTGACGCCGGCGTCCGTGTGGTCGATGACGATGCGTTGCCGGGCTACGACCGCGTCTACGTGTCGGACCCGTTCGGAAACCGCTTGGAGCTGATGGAAGAAGTCAAGCACTGACCGCAGCCTCAGCCCAACTCGAACTCCGCGACGATCGGGAGATGATCGCTGGCCACGCGCGACGCCCGGAGCCGGCAGCTGCGCGCGCCCAGGAGCCGCAACGCTCCACGGAAGTAGATCTTGTCGAGGGCACCGGTCGGCGAGAACGACGGATACGTCCGGATCGCCGCCTGGCGGCCGAATCGATGCCGGGTCGCGCTCTTGAATCCGAGGACCTCGACGAAGATCGGGAGCAGGTGAGACATCCAGTCGTTGAAGTCTCCGGCGACCAGGCACGGAGCGTCCTTCGAGATGGCGACGAACTCGGCGGAACGCACGAGCATGCCGACCTGCCGGGTGCGCTCTCGCGCCGAAAGCCCGAGGTGCAGGTTGAACAGATCCAGCTCGTGGGTTACCCCGCCTTTCTCGATGGTCACGCGCGCGTGGAGGCAGCCGCGCCTCTTCCGGTCGTCTACCGTGAGGTCGATGTTGCGATGGATGTGGAAAGGCCAGCGGGACAGGACCGCGTTGCCGTAACGCCCCGCCTTGAGCGACACGTTGTAGCCCGCGACCACGTGCGGATACCCGGATTCGCGGCCCAGCTCGCGCGCCAGATCGAGCTCGCGCGAGCGCGGAACGCCCTCGTCGACCTCTTGCAGGAGCACAAGGTCGGCGTTGTGGTGCGCGAGGATTTCGACGATCCGCCCCGGACGGAAGCGCCGGTCCACGCCGATCGCCCGGTGGATGTTGTAGGTGAGGACC
>JAYUCM010000109.1:0-5248 GCA_043740355.1 Acidobacteriota bacterium
CTCGCGATCACGTGCACGCGATGACCGCGCAGCGAAAGCCCAACCGCGAGCTCGGTCGCGACGATGCCGCTCCCGCCCAGGCTGGGAAAGCACACGATGCCGACGGACAGCGGCGCGCTCACAGATCGAGGTCCACGATGTCGGTTCGCAGCGGCTCGGCCGCGGCCAGCACACGCTCGATGAAGGCGCGCTGCCCGTAGCGGGCGGCGAACGACGGAAGTCCGACGTGCCGTTCCTGGGGGACGCCGCGCGGGTACAGCCGGGCCTGCGCGCGCCGCACGTCGTCGACGAGCTCCCGGTCGCGCAGCAGCCGGGCCCGGTCGTAGTTCCGTCCAAGCTTTCCTGCCGATTGCGCGAAGCTGCGGCGGGTTTTCTCCAGCGCAAGCAGGGCGAGCTCACCGGCATCGCGCAGCGTCGGGGCGATGTCGGCCAGCGCGCGCTCGACCCCGGCCACGACGCGCCGTGTGAGCTGGTCGCCGTCCATCTCACCCGGAAACGTAGCTCGCGCCCCCGCCAGCGCCTCGTCGATCGGCCGACAGGCCGCGGCGGCGGTCAGCCCGCGCCGCGTCAGCGCACGGCGCGTCGCCTCATCGAGTAGCCGCAGCCGGGCGCGTGGGACGACGATCGGCATCGGCAGGTCGAAAGCGGCGTACAGCGGCGGCAGCTGCGCGAAGTAGGCGACCTCCGCGGGCCCGCCGACGTAGGCGACCGTCGGAAGCCAAGTGTCCTGCAAGATCGGGCGCAAGAGCGCGCTGGTGCTGAACGCCGCCGGGCTGGTATCGAGGACGCCAAGCAGCTCGTCGAGCGTGTGGGTGTGCTTTCCCCCCACTTCGGCGAAGCTGCCGTGAGCCGGCTCGAGGCGGCGGCGCGGGCCTTCGGGAGCGTCCGGGTGAAAAAACGACAGCGGCGCGTCTTCGCGAACGTGCACGGTGGCGTGCCAGCCGGCAGACTCCAAAGCTCGCACGCGCTCGGCGAGCGCGCGAGCGATCGGGAGCGACTCGGTCAGCGCGCGGCGGTGCACGGGGGAGGCGAGCGGCGCGAGCGCGGGATCGCGCGGATCCAGAAGCACCAAGCCTTCCTCGGCGAACAACGTTGCGAGCACGCCCGCGAACGCCGGCCCCCACCCCACTCCCGGGCGGTAGTGGCGCGCGAGCAAGGCGAGGTGCTCTTCGGCGTGGGGCAGACGAGACAGTGCGTCTCCGAGCGTCGCCAGCATGTTCCGCACGGCATCGGGCAAGACGCGGTTCGCGACGGAGACCGCGTCGTCCGGCACGTCGAGCCTCAGTGTCAGCGGCTCGTTGCCCCCGCGGGCGACGTGGCAGACGGCGATCTCGGCGGCGTCGTGGTCTTCGGTCTGCAGCCAGAACACCGGCACGACCGGTGTGCCCCAACGCTCGGCGAGGATGCGCGCCAGGCGAATCGCCGACGCGGCTTTGTAGACCGTATACAGCGGTCCGAGAAATAGCCCCGTCTGCTGACCGGTGACGACCGTAGCCGCCCCGGAACGCATCGCGCGCAAGTGCGTGTCGCGCGCGGGGCTTTCCGCGTAGCGGGCGTTTTGCTCTTCGAGGCGCAAGGCCAAGCCAGGGGAGAGCGGGCGCGCGACGCGGCGCACCCGTTCCCAATCCTGGGCCTTCGCGAAGTGCCCGCCGAAGAACGCGGCCGCTTCGCCCGCGATGTAGGCGCCGAAGATGCCGCTCGTGATTACGACTTGCCTTTCTTCCAGCCGTCGACCGCCTTCTGCACGTCGGCCTTGAAAACCTGCTCGAACGTGTCGTTCCCCTTGCCGATCTCCAGGGCCTTCTCTCCGGCCGCGATCGCGTCCGCGGTGCGCCCCTTCTTGGCGAGCGCCTGCGCGCGCCACCAGTGGTTCCACCAGGTGCTCTTGATGTCGATCGACTTGTCGAGGTATTGGAGCGCGGTGTCGACGTCGCCCCCGGTCTCGACGAGGTAGCGTCCGGCCAGATAGTGGGGCCGCCAGGCGTCGGCGAGCGTCGTGTCGATGCCGCCCATCACGTGAGCCTTCGTGTCCACCTTGATGGGGACGGAGACGCGGAGGCTCTCCCACTCGAGATCGAGGCGCGTCGCGGTGTCGGTCGTGTCGGAAAAGAGAAACGTCATGCGCTCGCGCGGCCCGCTCGGCCCCGGCTGCACGGTGACGCGGGCGGCGTCATTCTTGGCGTCGTACTCGCCGGTGCCGGCGTCGGCGTTCTTGTTCAGGATCACGATCCAGCTGGACGCGCCCGGGATCGTGAACAGCGAGTACGTCCCCTTGGGAACGGCCGTCTCGCCGAAGGTGAAGTCACGGCTCGCGGTCAGTTTGGTGGACGCGTTCGCGCCCGTGCGCCACACCTTGTCGTGGGGGACGAGGCCTCCCCAGATCTTGCGCGCGCGCACCGCGGGGCTCGAATAATCGACCGAGAAGTCGGTGATGCCCACGCGCTGCTCGACTCGGGCCTTCACGCTGGGCGCGGGGACCTCGACGGTTTGCGCGAGGGTGGGCGAGACGGCGGCGGCCGCTGCCGCTAACGCCAGGACGGACAGGGCTCGTACACGAAACGATCGGGACATGAGACTCCTCCTTCTCGGCGGAGAGCGAACGCTTTCTCCGCGCCCGTAAGAAACTCTGGGTCGTTGAACTCTGTAGGCCGCGGAATTCTACACAGCCTCCGTGCGAGCGGCGAATGAGAAGGGCGCCGGCCCGTCCGCCCCTCGCCTAGCCGGGGGGGTGTCCGCTCTTCATGGTGGCGAGGATCGTCTTGAAGCGCGGCTCGTCGCGAAGGGCGGCGAACCAGGGATCGGCGGCGAGATATTCCGCGTCGTTGTCGCCGAGCGCCGCGTCCTTCGCGAGCGCGTCGAGCGCCTCGTTCTTCTTGCCGTTCAGCGCGTAGGCGCCCGCGAGGTTGTAAAACGCGACCGCGCTGTCGGGGTGACGCTCGGTCAAGCCCTTGCAAGTGGCCATGGCTTCTTGCAGCCTCCCGATCGCGAGCTGCGCGTCGCAAGTGTTCGTCAGCGCGGCGTCGTAGGCGTCCTGTCTCTGCGTCCCTGGGCGTGCCGAGGCAAACCGTTCCAGGACGTTCTCGTATCCGTCGATCGCGCGCGACATCAGGGCCCGGTCGGGCGGCTCCTGGAGCTTCGCGCGCTCCGAGACGGCCGTCGCGAGGTTCAGCTCGGCCCAGACCACGCCGCTCGAGCGCTTCGCCGCGGCCGACGATGCGGCCTCGCTCTCCTCGAAGAGCCGCGCGGCCCGGGCGACATCGCCGCGGCTCTTCGACTCGCGGCCGCGCTTGATCAGGAGCCGCCCCTGCTCCTCGAGCGCGAAGGCGTTTTCGGGATCGATGGCCATCGCACGGGCAAGGTACCCCTCGGCGTCGTCGAGCTTGCCGCGGTCGGCGCACATGCGCGCGAGATCGATCAGCGTCAAGTCGTAGTTCGGATCGAGCCCCGCCGCGACGCGGTAGTCGGTCAACGCCGCATCCGGATCGCCGAGCTCTTCGAAGATCAACGCGCGCGACGCGATCGCGCGCGCGCTGTCGGGGTGGCGGCGGATCAGCTCGGAGTACTGGGCCACGGCCTTCTTTCGGTCGCCGCGCACCTGCGCGAGACTCGCATCCTCGCCGACGTCGTCGTCGCTCGCCGTGGCCCCGCGCAGGCGGGCCGCCGCTTCGTCCTCGGATGCCGCGTCCTCCTTACGCCCCATCACGGTCAGCATGTACGCCTTCAGCGCGTGAGGCCACGCGGCCCCCGGGAGAAGGGTCGCGACGCGGGACGCATCCGCGAACGCGGACGTTCGCAGTGCGTCCCTCGGGGCGCCTTCCGCGGCGGGCGCGGCGCCGAGGAACTGCGCCATGGCTCGATGGCGGAGCGCCATGGGGTCGTTGGGGTCCATCGCCAGGGCCGCGTCGGCGCGCTCCCGCATGACGTCGTAGCGGCGGTGCTCTCCGTTCCAGCGGGCCTCGTCGATGAGCGTTGCGAGCCTCGCGTGCGCCGCCGCGCGGCGATCGCTCCACACGCGCTGGGCAACGAATCCGACGACGGGAACCGACACGGCGAGGGTCGCGGCAAGCGCGGCGTGCACGGGCTTGCGCTGCACCCACTTCGTGGTCCGCCGCCACGGGCCCGAGGGACGCGCCGTGATCGGACGGAGATGCAGGACATTGTCCAGATCGTCGGCGAACGCGGCCGCGCTGCCGTAGCGATCCTTGGGATTCTTCTCGAGCGCCTTCCGGATCACGGTCTCGAGGTCGCGGCTGACGCGGTCGTTGAGCGAGCGGGCCCGCCGCGCCTCCGATGTCAGCACCTGGCTCATGTACATCTGTTGCGTGCGCCCGGTGTACGGAAGCTCGAGCGTGAGCAGCTCGAAGAGCGTGACCCCCAGCGCGTAGACGTCCGTCCGCCCGTCGATCCGTTCCCCTTCCCCGCGGATCTGTTCGGGGGCCATGAACAAGATCGTTCCCATGACCGAGCCGACGGTCGTCATGCGCGTGGCCTCGACGTCGATGGCCAGGCCGAAGTCGGCGATCTTCACGGTGCCCAGCTCACGGCTGAGCAGCAGGTTCATCGGCTTGACGTCGCGGTGGACGACACCCTGGCGGTGCGCGTAGTCGAGGCCGCGCGCGGCGTCGATCACCATCCGGATCGCCCAGTGGATATAAGGGCTCGAGCCGAAAGCGAGGTTGCGGGCGACGTCGCGGCCCGCCCGGCTCATGTTCGCGATCACGTCGGCCAGCGAGCCGCCCTCGACCACCTCCATCGAGAAGTACGGGTACCCCTCCCACGTCCCGCGCTCGTACACCTTGACGATGTTGGGATGGTCCAGCCGGCCGGCGATCCAGGCCTCTTGCTCGAACCGAAGCTCCGACTTCTGCGTTGATTGGGCGCGCGACATGACCTTCAGCGCGACCTCGCGGTTCATCCTCTCGTCGTGGGCGAGGAAGACCGTGCCCATCCCCCCGGCGCCCAGCTCGCGGCGGATCACGAAGTGGGCGATGCGCTCCGGAAGGGCGTTCCTCGAAGCGGTGGGCCCGTCCGTGCGGTCGGGGGAGCCGACCTGCGTGGCCGTGCGATCGAGGCCGCCGCTTCCCGATGCGAGCGTGCGACAACGCGGACAGTCGCCGGAGCCCGGGGGAATCGTCCCGTTGCAGGTCGGACAGGTCGCCATGGCCGCCAAGACTACAGGATCAGGGGCACTGCGCGTCGTTGGATCGCGTCGGCGTTCCCGATCCGAGCGGCCCTTCCCCCTGGACGT
>JAYUCM010000110.1:0-5211 GCA_043740355.1 Acidobacteriota bacterium
TGTGAGGAATGTACGCGATTTCGCAACCCTCGTCGGTGAGTGCGGCGACGGTGAGGCTGATGCCGTCCACGGCCAGCGATCCCTTCTCCGCCACGAAGCGGCGCAGCGCCGCCGGAACGGCGACGGTCATGCGGCGGCCGTCACCCTCGGGGCGCACCTGCTGCACGTCGCCCACGCCGTCCACGTGCCCCTGCACGAGATGGCCTCCCAGCCGGTCGCCGACCGCGAGCGAACGCTCGAGATGCACGGGATCGCCGGCGCGCAAGCCGCGAAGCGTCGTGTGATCGAGCGTCTCCGCGACCGCCTCCGCCTCGAACACCTTGCCGGAGCGGCGGGCGACGGTGAGGCAGACGCCGTCGACGGCGACACTCTCGCCGTCGCGCATCGCCGCCACCTCGAGCTCGGTTTCGATCGCCAATCGGGTCGCGCCCGCCGAGGGGACGACCCGCCGCACGCGGCCGAGCGACTCGATGAGCCCGGTGAACATCACGGCGTCCCGGGCCGGCCGACGATGACGAGATCGCGCCCCATCGGGATGAACGACGTAGAGGCGACCGTCCAGGCCTTCCCTGGCTCCGTTGCCGCAGGCAGGTCGACGAGGGGTGTGGCGTCGCCGGCGCCGATCAACCGCCCGGCGATGAACAACACGATCTCGTCGACGAGGCCACTGCTCAAGAACGATCCCGAGGTCTTCCCGCCCCCTTCGACCAGAACCGCCTGCACTCCCACGTCGCGCAGATCCGAAAGTACCGCCGACAGATCGAGACCATCGGCACCGTGAGCGACCGGAACGACGTCGGCGAGCTCGCGAAAGCGAGCCACCTCGGCCTCGGCACATGCGGTGCCGACGTACACGCGCGTCCGCGGCGCCGACGCGCTTTCCGGTCGGAAGATCTTGGCAGCCGGATCCAGTCCGAGGCGAGGCGCCAGCACGACGCGCCGCCGCGCCGCGTCGATTCCCGGGAGGCGGACGGTAAGCTGGGGGTCGTCGCGCCGCACGGTTCCGGCACCGACCAACACGGCATCGTGACGGAACCGAAGCCGGTGTGCGTACCGGCGTGAGGCCTCACCGGTGACCCAAGTCGAGCTGCCCCCGGCTGCGGCGATCCGGCCGTCCAACGATTGCGCCGCCTTGAGCGTCACCCACGGGCGACGGCGCTGGTGCGTCGAAAGGAACGGCGCGTTCAGCGCACGCGCCTCGGGCTCGAGCACCCCTTCCGTGACGCTGATCCCCGCGTTGCGAAGTGCCAGGAGGCCTCGCCCGTCGACGAGCGGATTCGGGTCGCCGATGGCGGCGACGACGCGACGGAGTCCCGCTCGCACGATCAACTCGGCGCACGGTCCCGTGCGCCCGTGATGCGCGCAGGGCTCGAGATTGACGTACAGAGTCGCGCCGCGCGCGCGCGCGCCGGCTTCGGCGAGAGCCCGGCTTTCGGCATGCGGTTCTCCCGCCGCGCGATGGAATCCTCGCCCGACGACCGCGCCGTCCGCAACGACGACGCAGCCGACGAGCGGATTGGGCCGGGTCGTCCCCTCCCCCAACGCCGCGAGAGCGAGGGCCTGCGCCATCCAGTCCCGGTCGGTCACGCGGCTCCCTCACCGCCGAGCAGGCCGTCGAGGTACGCCTCGGGATCGAAATCGATCAGGTCGTCGAGGCCCTCGCCGACGCCGACGTACCGGATCGGAACGCCGAGCTGGCGTCGAATCACGAGAGCGACGCCCCCCTTCGCGGTGCCGTCGAGCTTCGTCAAGACGACGCCCGTGGTGACAGCCGACTTCGCGAACTCGCGCGCCTGCGCCAACCCGTTCTGCCCCGTCGTCGCGTCGATGACGAGGAGGACTTCGTGCGGCGCCCCGGGAACCTCGCGACCCGCGATACGCGCCATCTTCGCGAGCTCGGCCATCAGAGGGGCCTTGGTGTGGAGGCGCCCCGCCGTGTCGACCAGCACCGTGTCGACCTTCCGCGCGCGAGCGGCCTGCAGCGCGTCGAAGACGACGGCCGAAGGATCGGAGCCCTCGCGATGCCGCACGACCTCGACGCCCGCCCGCTCCGCCCATCGCTCGAGTTGATCGATCGCCGCCGCGCGAAACGTGTCGGCCGCCACGACGATCACCGTGCGCAAGGCGTCGCGCTCCCGTGCCGCCAGTTTTCCGACGGTCGTCGTCTTGCCGCCGCCATTGACGCCGACGACGAAGACGACGCGCGGCGCCGCAACGGGCGCTTCGGCCGCCGGGGCTTCACCGAGCGCGCCGCGCAGCGCGAGGCGCAGCGCGTCGCGCAGCCCCCTTCCATCGAGCGCCCCCGCTCGCGCCTGTCTCCTCACGCCGACCAAGACCTCTTCGGTCAGCGCCGGACCGAGATCCGCTGCGAGAAGGCTCGTCTCCAAATCATCCAGAGTCGCCTCGTCCACGGCGTGAGCGGAAAACGCGGATCGCAGCGACGAAGCGATCCCCTCGCGCGTGCGCGCGAGACCGCGCACGAGTTTCTTGAACGTCGTAAACGCCACCGATGCCTCAGGGGATCATCTTCATGAGGTCGTAGGCCCTGGAGGCGCTTTCGCTCCCCGGCGAGAGCTCCTGGCAGCGCATGAAGTGCTCCTTGGCCTTCGCCGGCTGGTTCAGCTTCATGTACGCGAGGCCGATGCGATAGTGGTACTCGCCGTTTCCCTTGTAGTCCGGCGCGGCGACCTCGTACTCGCGCGCGGCTTCGTCGAGGCGCCCCGTCTTGTCGAGAAGCGACGCGAGCTCGAAGTGCCCCCGCCAGAACTTGGGGTTGATCTCGACCGCTAACCTCAGTTGGGTAAGCGCCTCGTCGAGCCGCCCCTGGGACACGTAGAGCATGCCGAGATTGAGATGAGCCTTTTCGGGAGACGCGTAGGCCACGTCCTCGAGAACTTTCAGGAATTGCTGTTCGGCCAGGTCCTTCCGGCCTGTCGCGTCGTACAACGCGCCGAGGTTGTTCCGCGCGTCCGTGAGGTGCGGGTCGAGCTCCAGGGCCTTCGTGATCGCGACTTCAGCTTCGGCGTTGCGCCCGGCGAGGAAGCACAGCTGTCCGTAGTAATTGCGCAGGGCCGCGTTGGCCGGCTGCGATGCGGCCGCCTTATCGAGAATGCCGAGGGCCTCGTTGACCTTCCCCGCGCGGAAGTACGACTCGGCGAGACGGATGTTCGTCGCCGTCTCGGAGGCCGGGTCCCTGGGCTTCGCCCGAGGTGCGCCGCATGCGGACAAGGACAAGGCCAGGACCGCCGCACAGAGGATCGGGCGCGCGGGGCGCGGCGCGGGATTCGGCATCGCGGAAACCTCATCGATCGAACGGGCGGGCATTGTAGTCCACGGAGGCCGTCCGACCGGTCCGCGGGACGGATTCAGGAGCGCCCGATGCGGACGCTCTCCAGATCGCCGATCTCCCCCATGAGGTGTTCCTTCAGGCGCGCCATCAGCCTCGTCTCGGCCTGGCGGACGGCTTCGCGAGTCGTGCCGAAGCGATCCCCGATCACCTGGAGCGTCACCGGGTCTTCGGAGAGAAGCCGCTCGTCGAGAATCACCCTCTCCCGGTCGCCGAGCCCATGGCGGAACCGATCGATCGCCGCCTTGACCTTGGCTTGCAGCTCGCGGCGCGCCACGTCCTCCTCGACCGTGGGTCCCGAAGCGGCCATCAGATCGCCGCGCGTGCGGTCCTCCGAATCGCCGAGCGGCGCGTCGAGCGAGACGTCCTGGGAGTGGAGGGCGCGCTCGACGTCCAACACGTCCGCCTCCGAGACGTTGAAGTGGTCGGCGAGCATCTTGGGACCGACCTCGATGCCTGCCGCCTCGAGACGGGTCTTCTCTTGGCGCAGGTTGCGGAGCAGCTTCCGCCTTGCGTTGGTCGTACCGACGCGCACGAGGCGCACGTTGTCGAGGAGAAACTTGACGATGTACGCGCGGATCCACCATGCGGCGTAGGTCGGGAGCCTGACGCCGAGCTCGGGGTCGAAACGCTCGATCGCGGCGAGCAGACCGAGGTTCCCTTCCTGCACGAGATCGAGAAGATTGCGTGCCGCGCGTCGGAACGAGAGCGCCACCCGCACGACCTGCATCAGGTTCGAAGTGACCAGCCGAAACAGCGCTTCGCGATCCCCCGTGGCGCGGTAGCGGCGCGACAGTTCCTGCTCGTCCTCCCGGGTGAGCGCGGGATACTTGCGCACCTCACCGAGGTAGCGGCGGAACGGATCGGACGGGACGAGCGCACGAGCCGCGCGGGGCGTCGGAGCGGGCTTTGCGGCGAGGTCGATGCCGGCGTCCCGTGCGCCGCCGGAATCGAGCTCGACGGGCTCGTCGGGGGTCATCGTTCGAAGACTAGCAGGTTTCGGAGAAGCGCCGCGCCGGTGCTAAAAGAGCGCTTCACCCAAGTACTTGCGCGGATCGACCTGGACTCCCGTGCGGAAGACCTCGTAATGAAGGTGCGGCCCCGTCGACCGGCCGGTCGATCCGACGAGGCCGATGACGTCGCCCCGCTTCACCCGCTGACCGGGAGCGACCATCAGACGGCTCAAGTGGCCGTAGCGCGTGCACATCCCGTAGCCATGGGCGAGGTGGATCATCGAGCCGTACCCCGCCATGCGCCCGGCCGCCGTGACCAGACCGTCGGCCGAGGCACGAACGGGCGTGCCGCTCGGGGCGACGATGTCGACCCCCTTGTGGAACTCCCGCGACCCGTCGATTGGGTCACGGCGCCAACCGAAGCCGTCCGAGAAAAATCCACTGACGGGTGCGAGGCTCGGCGTCGACGCGAGGACCTTCAGGCGTTCGCCCCAAGCCTGCTCGAGACGGTCGAAGGAGGTGTCCAGATTCTCCATTCGCTTCCGGAGCGCGGAGCTTTCTTCGCCGAACAGCTCCGTGCGCGCCCCCACGGCCAACCCCGCGCCACCCGAGGGGCGCTCGGAGGGAAGGCCTTTCAGGCCGACCGCCTGGGCCAGCTTGCCGGCGACCGTTTCGACCGAGGCGAGTCGCTCTCCCATCTGCGCGATCTCCGCTTCGTAACGTGCCTTGTCATCGCTGAGCTTCCGATTCTCGAGTTCGACCACGGAGGCATGATCGGCCAACGCTCTTGAGCGGAAGTACAGGTGGGGAGTGAACGCTGCCGTAGCGCCTATGCAAAGCGCCAGCGCGGCGATCGCGATGACGAAATTGCGGGAGACGTGGATTTTCTGGAAACGGGCGTGTGCGTGCGGG
>JAYUCM010000111.1:0-2116 GCA_043740355.1 Acidobacteriota bacterium
TGACCGCGTCGCCGCGCTTCGGAGAGTCGGCCTGCGGCCAGCCGCGTGCTCGATTCGCATGCAAGATCACGTACATCGATTGCCCTGTCGCTCTCGCGATGTCCCAGAGCGTCTGCCCCTGCTCGAGAGTCGGCGTCTTTCCGGTCGCGGGGGCCGTCGCCTCCAGCCGTACGACGGGGCGACCGAACAGGGTCTCGTGCCCCCCGTACGTCAGCGATCCGACGTTTCGCGCACGGGCCCGGCGCACGTTGTCGAGCACGATCTCGGTGAGGCGCACGAGGCTGACTTCGGGGACCGGGTGGTGCGACTGCGCCATCGCGATCGCGCCGTACGGATTCATGTTCACGTTGAAATCCGGGAACGAGCCCTTGTGCACCCGCAGCCGGTCCTTGTTCCAGCCCGGAGCGTAGAGCACCTCTTGACCCGCACGCGGTCCCGCAAGCTCGTGAAGGTAGATTCTCTGCGGCCGCTGCCACTTGATGGCGATCGTCTCCTCGGGGGTAAGCTCCGTGCCGCGGAGCTCGCGCTTCACGAGCCGCATGGTGTAGTCGCGGATCCCGGCGGTCGCCCTTTCCATCGCCTCGAGAGCGGCGAAAGCGTCGGCGTCGTAGCGCGGCGCCGCCGCCGTTGCCGCCAGGACCAGGAGGAGAACCGGTGCGCTCACGGTTTCGCTTTCACCGCGCGTTCGACGTAGGGGAGCACGTGCGCCGCGACGATCCGCTGCCCCTCCCGATTCGGGTGGATGCCGTCCTCGAGGTTCAGCTCCGGGTGCCCACCGACGCCGTCGAGCAGGAAGGGCATCAGGTCCACGTGTTCCTGCTTGGCGATGCGGGGGTAGATCGCCGCGAACGCCTCGGTGTACTCCGGACCGTAGTTGGTCGGGACGCGCATCCCGAGCAGCACGACGCGCGCTCCCGAGGCCTTCCCCTTGGCGACGATCGCGCGCAGGTTCGTTTCGATGCGATCGACCGGCTGCCCGCGGAAGGCGTCGTTCACGCCCAAGCCGACGACGAGGACGTCGGGCTTCTGCTCGAGCAGCCATCCCACGCGATCGAGTCCCCCGGAGGTCGTATCGCCGCTCACGCCGGCGTTCACGTAACTCATCGGTCGGCCCTTCTCGCGCGACATCTCCGCGACGAGCGCGGGGAACGCGGCATCGGCGGGGAGGCCGCGCCCCGCAGTCAGGCTGTCGCCGAGAAAGATCACGAGCGGCTCGTGGACCACGGCGTTGGCGCACGCGATCACGGTGAGATAAACCAGGGCCGCGATGAACCCTCGTATCCAGCTGCGCGGTCTCACGCGCCGGCTTCCCTCGGGAGGCCGGCAGCTCACCATCGTCGATCGCATCGATCTCTCCATCTCTCCGGGGGAGTTCGTCGCCGTCTTGGGGCCTTCCGGAAGCGGCAAGTCCACGCTCCTTGCGCTCATGGCAGGACTCGATCGTCCGTCCGAGGGCCAGGTCGTTCTCGACGGACGTGAAGTCCAGGATCTCTCCGAAGACGATCTAGCGCTCCTGCGTCGTCGCACGATCGGTTTCGTTTTCCAGTCGTTCCAGCTCTTAAGCAACCTCACGGCGCTCGAGAATGTACTCCTTCCTCTGGAGCTGGCCGACGTTTCCGAAGCGCGTTCCCGCGCCGAACTGCTCCTTGCAACCGTCGGGTTGGGCGAGCGCGGCCACCACTACCCCTCGCAGCTTTCCGGCGGCGAGCAGCAGCGCGTCGCCTTGGCACGTGCCTTCGGTCCTAGACCGCCGATCCTACTGGCCGACGAGCCGACCGGCAACCTCGACCGGGTGACGGGGCAGGTCGTGCTCGACACGCTCGAAGCGCTCCGACGCGAAAACGGCACGACCCTCGTGCTGGTGACCCACGACCCGGAGGTGGCGGCGTTGGCCGACCGGCGGATCCACCTGCGCGACGGGCGGATCGAGCGCGAGGAGCGCCGCGAGGCGGAGCCGGTCTCGTGAGGGTCGCTCTGAGCGTGCGCCTGATGGCGCGGGAGACGCGAGGGGCCACCGGAAAGATCCTGTTCTTCACGGCATGCCTCGCCGTGGGCGTGGCCGCCGTCGTCGCCGTGGCCGGGCTGTCGAACGGCATCGATCGCGGGCTGCGAAGGG
>JAYUCM010000112.1:0-2114 GCA_043740355.1 Acidobacteriota bacterium
GAAATGCCGCCTGTCGGTGACCTTGATGCTGGGCTTCTGACTGTCCTGTCCCGCCTCCTCTGGATTCTCTCCCTCGGCCATGCACGCCTCCCCGCGCGGTGGCCGCAGGGCCGCTACGCGTGAGCGCGATGGTACCATTCGACTTTCGACGCAATCAAAACAGCGGCCCGCGTGCCGAAAGCCATCCCGGCCCCGGCCGCGTGTCAAAGATGTAACCCGGTCCAGGGCAAGTCAAGGTGACCGAAGATGGCGTCCGTCCGCACTTTTGAAGACCTCGTCGCGATCATGAGCCGACTTCGCGAGCCCGGCGGTTGCCCATGGGACCGCGAGCAAACCTACGCGACCCTGCGCGGCTTTCTGATCGAAGAGTGTTACGAGGTCGTCGATGCGCTCGACCGCGCCGACCTTCCGGCGCTTTGCGAAGAGCTGGGAGATCTTCTGTTTCAGATCGTCTTCTTGGCGCGGTTGGCCCGCGAGGACGGGGCCTTTGCAGCCGCCGACGTCGTCGAGGGAATCGCCGCAAAGATGGTCCGTCGTCATCCGCACGTTTTCGGTGGAGGCACCGTGGCCGACGCGGCGGAGGTCCTCGTGCGCTGGGAGGAGATCAAGAAGGCCGAGAAGACGGATGCCGGGAAACCCGAGACGGAGGTCTCGGTGCTCGCGGGGATCCCGCCGGCCCTCCCCGCCCTCGTCAAGGCCCAGCGCATGGGTACGAAGGCGGCGAGGGTCGGTTTCGATTGGCGCGAAGACGAAGACGTTCTCGCGAAGCTCGACGAAGAGACCGCCGAGTTGCGTCTCGCCGTCGCATCGCGCGATCGCGAGGCCATTCGCGAGGAGATCGGGGACGCGCTGTTCACGGTCGCCATGCTCGCGCGTCGCCTCGACGTGGACGCCGACGAAGCGTTGGCCGGCGCGAATGCGAAGTTCCACGCGAGGTTCGCGCACGTGGAGCGCGAGCTGCGCCGGCTCCGGGTTCCGATCGAAGAAGCGGGGCCGACGTTGATGGACCGGCTATGGAACGAGGCCAAGACGATCCTGCCGGAGCGGAAGCGCTAGCCGGCCAGCTCCGGCGCGGTGAAGCGGCCCATGCGGCGGAACCGGCGGTACCTCGAGGCCACGAGCGCCTCGGGACTCAAGCGCTCGAGCTCGACGAGCTGACGCTCGAGCACTTCGCCCAGAATCATGGCCTGGCGCGCCGGATCGACGTGCGCGCCGCCCGTGACCTCCGGGACGACCTCGTCGGCGACGTCTTGGGCGAGAAGGTCGGGCGCCGTCATCTTCATAGCAGCCGCGGCGTCCCTCGAGCGCGACCCGTCACGCCAGAGGATCGCCGCGCAACCTTCCGGGCTGATCACCGAGTAGACCGCGAATTCGAGCATGTTGACCCAGTCGCCCACGCCGATTGCGAGCGCGCCTCCGCTCCCCCCCTCCCCGGTGACGGTCACCAGAATCGGGACGCGGAGGCGCGCCATCTCGCGGAGGTTCAGCGCGATCGCCTCGGCTTGACCCCGCTCCTCGGCACCGATACCCGGATAGGCCCCCGGCGTGTCGATGAACGTGAGAATCGGACGGCGGTACTTCTCCGCGAGCTTCATCGCGCGCAGCGCCTTGCGATACCCTTCCGGTCGCGGCATGCCGAAGTTGCGGAAGATCTTCTCCTTCGTGTCCCGTCCCTTTTGGTGGCCGATGACGAGCACGGGCCGTCCCCGGAACGATCCGAATCCCGCGACGATCGCCGGGTCATCGGCGTAGCGCCGGTCGCCGTGGATCTCGACGAACCCGTCGATGAGGTGGCGGACGTAATCGAGCGTGAACGGACGCCGCGGGTGGCGGGCGACGAGCGTCTTCTGCCACGCAGTGAGGGAGCCGAATACCCTTGCCCGTGCCGCCTGCAGCTCGACCTCGATCTGTTCGCGCTTGCGCTGCGTCGTGACGTCGTCGCCCATGCCGGACAACGACTCGACGCGGCGCTCGAGCTCCAGGATCGGGTCCTCGAAAGCGTCCTCGTCCATCACTCAGAGATAGTCGACCGCAAGGAGTCGTGTCAAGCGCGCGGATGGAAGTCGCGGTAGAGCCTCCTCAACCGTTCGCGATTGACGTGCGTGTAGATCTGC
>JAYUCM010000113.1:0-5196 GCA_043740355.1 Acidobacteriota bacterium
TCGGTCAAGGACTGCTACGGTGCGCTCGGCATCGTGCACTCGATCTGGCGGCCCGTGCCGGGGCGCATCAAGGACTTCATCGCCATCCCGAAGCCGAACATGTACCAGTCCCTCCACACGTCCGTCATGACCGACGTCGGGCAGCCCTTCGAAGTGCAGATACGGACGCACGACATGCATCGCATCGCGGAGGAGGGCGTCGCCGCCCATTGGCAGTACAAGGAGCAACCCCGGGCCCAAGGCGGAGAGACCGAACGCGTCGCGTGGCTCCGCCACATCCTCGAGTGGCAGCAAGAGACGAAGGATCCCCGCGAGTTCCTCGAAATGGTCAAGGTCGACCTCTATCCGGACGAGGTCTACGCGTTCACGCCGAAGGGGAAGGTGCTGTCCTTTCCGCGCGGGGCGACTTCGGTCGATTTCGCCTACGGGATTCACACGGAGGTCGGACATCGGCTCACCGGAGCGAAAGTGAACGGACGCCTGGTCGCCTTGCGAACGCCCCTCGGTAACGGCGACATCGTGGAGATCCTCACGCATCCCAACGCGCACCCCAGCCGCGATTGGCTCTCGCTCGCGAAGACGTCGCGCGCGCGTGGAAAGATCCGGGCGTGGCTGAACGCCAACGAGCGCGAGAAATCCGTCGTTCTCGGCCGGGACCTGGTGGAAAAAGAGCTTCGGCGGTTCCGCCTCTCGCCGCGGGAGGTCTTGGACGCCGGCAAAGCGGCGGACGTCCTGAAGAAGCTGGGATTCGCCGCGCTCGAGGAATTCTTCGCGGCGGTCGGCTACGGCAAGGTGACGCCCCGCAGCCTCGTCGCGGCCATCCTACCTGACGTCGAGCTGAAGCCGAAAGCCGACGGGGTCGTCGCGCGTGCGGTCAAACGGGCGCTGGGCTTGGGCGAGCGGCGGGTCAAGGTGCGGGGGATGGACGACATGATGATCATCCTCGCGCGATGCTGCAATCCGGTGCGAGGCGAGGACATCGTCGGCTACATCACGCGCGGTAAGGGCGTGTCGGTACACTCGGTGCAATGCACCAACGTGCGCAGCCTGATGTTCGATCCCGAGCGCCGCATCGAGGTCGAATGGGACGTCGACGGAGACCCGGGAGCCTTGTTCGACGTCAAGCTTTCGCTCGACGTGAGCGACCGCCAAGGGCTGCTTGCGAAGATCGTGGCGGTGGTCGCCGACGAGAAGGCCAACATTCGCAACGTCGAAGCCAAGACGTTCGAAAGCAGTGACGCGCGCGTGACGATCGTGATGGCGGTGGCCGATCGCCAACAGATGGAGCGCGTCATCGCGCGCGTGCGGAAGATCGACGGCGTTCGCGACGTCGAGCGCATTTCGGGCTGAGGGCCGAAAGGAGGAAACGAAGGTGGCGAGGACGACGATCCACACGGACGCCGCGCCCAAGGCGGTCGGGCCTTACGTGCAGGGGGTGCGGACCGGGAGCCTGCTTTTTGTGTCGGGGCAGGTGGCACTCGATCCCGCGACCGGAGTGCTGGTCGACGGGGGCATCGAAGACCAGACGCGGCGCGTGATGCGCAACCTGGCGGCGATTCTCGAAGCGGGCGGCAGCGGACTCGACCGGGTCGTCAAGGCGACGGTGTACCTCACGGATCTCGGTTCGTTCGAGGCGATGAACCGTGTCTACGCGACCTTCTTTTCCGGGGACAAACCGGCTCGCGTCACCGTCGAAGTGTCTCGGCTTCCCCGCAATGCTTTGATCGAGATCGATGCGATCGGAATTGTCGAGGGAGGAGACGCCTAGCGGACGGCCTTCATCACGGCGCCGGAGCGAATGCAGCGGGTGCAGAGCCGGACCCGCTTTGCGTTTCCGCCCGGTACCTGAACACGCACGCGCTGGAGATTGGGGACGAACGTCCTCGAGCTGACATTGTGGGCATGGGAGATGTTCCTCCCGAAGGTCGTCTTCTTCCCGCAGATGTCGCATTCCCGAGGCATGTCTTCACCTTTGCCGAGCACGGGAGCCGGATTTCCAGCTTCTCGAAATGCCGCGAAATCCTAGAGGACCGCACGGGGGCTGTCAAGGCGCAGGTCGAATACTGTTGCTTTCGGATCTTCGGCCTCTATATTAGCCCGGTGCCGGATCTAGAAGGTCCGGACAATGCCGACGCTGCCGGATCTTGCCAGGGGCATGAACCGCGGCGCAGGAGACGGGTAGGCGGGGGATGGACACTTCACAACTTGTTCAATTCCGTCCGAAAAACGCCCCTCTCGCTCGAATGCGTTTCTTCTTGACTCGTCGGGAATTAATGACCTAGGTTAAAGCTCCATCTGGCGAAGGGGGATTCGATCCGCGCCAGGTCGCTTCAACCATGAGGACTGACATGCTCTTCGGACGAAGCCGGAATCTGATCGGACTGGACATCGGCGACAGTTCCATCAAGGTCGTCGAGTTGAAAGACCTGGGAAAAGGGCGAGGATTCCAGCTCGCCAAGATCGGGTCCGAATCGCTCTCGTCGGAAGCGATCGTCGACGGCGCCATCATGGACTCCCAGTTCGTGATCGAGACGATCCAGCGCCTCTTTCAACGCCTGAAGATCAAGAACAACCAGGTCGCGACGGCGCTGTCCGGCCATTCGGTCATCGTCAAGCGGATCAGCCTTCCCGTGATGACAGCGGCCGAATTGACCGAGTCCATTCACTGGGAGGCCGAGCAGTACATCCCGTTCGACATCGACGACGTCAACCTCGACTACCAGATTCTCGAGGGATCGTCCCTTTCCGGGGAAGGGAACATGGACGTCCTTCTCGCCGCGGCCAAGAAGGACAAGATCAACGACTACACGAGCGTCATCACGCAGGCGGGCCTTCAACCGGTCGCGGTCGACATCGCGGCCTTCGCGTTGCAGAACGCGTTCGAGGCGAACTACGAGTTCGAACCCCATCAGATCATCGCGCTCGTCGACGTCGGTGCCGCCGTCAGCTCCATCACCGTGCTTCATGGCGGGACGTCGGTGTACTGGCGCGACATCAACGTGGGCGGCAATCAATACACCGACGCGATCCAGAAGGAGCTCAACCTCTCCGCGGAACAGGCCGAAAAGTTGAAGCGCGGCGAGGAGCTGGACGGCATCCCCTACGAGCGCGTCCTTCCCATCCTCTCGGCGGTCAACGAGGACGTCGGGACGGAGATCCAAAAGACGCTCGACTTCTTCAAGCAGATTTCCGCGACGGACGAATCCCTCGACCGGCTCTACATCACGGGGGGATCGGCGCAGGTCATCCACCTCAAGGAGGCGCTCGGCGAGCGGCTGCACACGCAGGTCGAGCTGATGAACCCGTTTCGACGCATCCAGCCGGCAGGACGCGATATCCCACAGGATGTCCTCAATGAGATGACGCCGACCGCTTCCGTAGCGGTCGGTCTCGCCCTCAGAAAGGTGGGGGACTAGGGGCATGATCAAGATCAATCTTCTGGCCGAGCGGAAGGCGGCGAAGGCCAAAGCCGCCACCTCGCTCAAGTTCGAGATGGGAGGGAGCCAGAATCTCCTTCTCGCCGGGATCATCGTGGTCGGTCTCTTGGTTGCGGGCGGCTGGTGGTGGGCCCGCGTATCGGAGCTGAACCGCGTGCGTCAGGCGAAGGTGACCGCTCAAGCCGAGTTGAAGCGCCTCGAAGAAGTTCGCAAGAAGGCGGAGGCTTTCAAGACCCAGAAGGAGCTCCTCGAGCGAAAGATCAATCTGATCACCGACCTGAAGAAGAAGCAGGCGGTGCCCGTGCACATCCTGGATCAGGTCTCGCGCAATTTGCCCGAGTTCATGTGGCTCGACTCGCTCACGGCGAACTCCAATGCGATCAATATCGTGGGCAAGGCGACGACCTACAACGCGGTATCGAATCTCTACGACAACCTCCGGGCGTCGGGTCAGTTCAGCGACGTGGTCTTGGGCAAGACGACCGAGATCGCCGAAGGGGTCTCGTTCAGCCTGACGTGCCGTTACGCTCCGCCGGGAGCGCCGGCGGCCGCCGATGCCGCCGCCGATGCGCCGCGGCCACCCCAGAGCTAGCCGGAAGCTAAGGAGCCGAAACCATGCTCGAAAGACTGCCGTTCTGGGGACAGGTGCTCTTGATGGTCGCGTTGGCGGCCGGCCTCGTGGGCATCGCCTACTACCTGTACCCGGATCTGAAGGCGAAGGGCGAAGAGATCCGCGCGATCAGCGCCGAGCTCGAGGACCTGAACGCGAAGATCGTCGAAGGGCGAGCGATCGAACAGAAGCTCCCCGAGTTCGAGCAGGAAGTCGCGAATCTCCAGCGCCAGCTCGGCGACGTCCAGCAAATTCTCCCCACCGATACCGAGACGGGGGACCTGCTCCGCTGGATCAAGAACATGACCGACCAGTCGAATCTGGGCCTGAAGACGTTCGCGCCGGGCGGCCTGAAGCCGGTCGACTTCTACAAGGAATTCCCGATCGAGATGGACGTCGTCGGTCGCTATCACGATCTGGGGATCTTCCTCGACCGCGTCAGCAAGTACTCCCGCATCATCAACGTCGACAACCTTCGGATGAACGCATTTCAGGGCGGCGGGGACAAGACGATCCGCGCCAGTTTCACCGCGACGACGTTCGTCTACGACGACAAGGTCGCGTCCGGGGAGGTCCACCAGTGAGGCGGCAATGGGGATGGTGGACGGCGCTCGCCGCGCTGATCCTGGCGGTCGGTTTCACCGCGCCCGTGCGCGGGGAGGACAAGGCCAAACCCGCGCCCAACGCGGCCGATGCGGCGAAGGCCCAGGCCGAAGCCCAGCAGAGCAAGGGCCAGCAGACCGTGGAGACGATTCTGCGCCAACAGGAGGATCTCCTATCCGGGAGGCAGTTCTCTTACGATCCCGGCGGGCGTCGTGATCCGTTCCGCTCGCTCTTCGAAGAAGTCGCGATGCGCCGGAAGGGCCCGAGGCCGCGCGGCGTTGCCGGCATGCTCGTCGTCGAGCTCGATCTCACCGGCATCGTGCGCGACACCAACGGCGGCAACATCGCGGTCGTCATGGGAAGCGACAGCAAGGGGTATTTCCTTCACGTGGGCGACGAGGTTTACGACGGCGGCGTGATCGCGGTCGATCCGGCTGCGGGGACCGTGACCTTTCGCCAGCAAGTCGACGATCCGAGACTCATCAAGCCATACCGGGACGTAGTGAAGAGGCTGGTCCCGCAGGGCGAGGAGAAGGCCAATGAGTA
>JAYUCM010000114.1:0-12650 GCA_043740355.1 Acidobacteriota bacterium
TCGGCGAGCACTACGAGATCGTGAGGCTTCTCGGATCGGGGGCGATGGGAGAGGTCTATCGCGCCGTCGACAAGAAGATGTTCGATCGCACGGTCGCGATCAAGATCATGTCCGAGCGGCTGACCGATAGCGAAGAGGGCCGGCTGCGGTTCCGCAGGGAAGTCGAGACCTCGGCGCGCCTCCACCATCCGAACATCGTGACCATCTACGACTGGGGGGAGCACCTCGGTCGCGACTTCTTCGTCATGGAATTCGTCGACGGGCGCGATCTGCAAGGTTTGCTCAGAGCGGGGATCTCGTGGGGTCTCGAGCAGCGTCTGGAGGTGGCCTTCCAGGTGGCCGATGCCCTCGAATTCGCGCATCGCGCAGGCGTCATCCATCGCGACATCAAGCCGGGGAACGTGATGGTGGTCCTGTCCGATTCGGGGCCGCGGGTCAAGCTCGTCGATTTCGGAATCGCCCACGTCGACCGTTCGAATCTGACCCTGACGCAGAGTCACCCGGGAACGTACGCGTACATGTCCCCCGAGCAGCTTCGCGGCGAAAGGGACCTGGATTCACGGAGCGACTTGTTCTCCCTGGGGATCGTGTTCGGCGAGCTCTTCTCTGGCCATCACCCCTTCGAGGCCGCAAGCGAGGCCATGATCAGCAGCCGGGTTCTCCGCGACGAGCCCGACCCGCCCAGCGTGCACCAAGCCGATCTACCGCCCGAGCTGGAATCGCTAATACTGCGCATGCTCGCGAAAGACGCCGGCGAGCGGCCCGGCACCGCCAGAGAGGTCGCCGATGCGCTTCGGGACTTGTTGCGCAAGGCGGTGGCGCGATCGGCCGGCGCCGACCCGTCGTTCACCGCGCTGGACGATTTGGAGCGCCAGCTGGTCGAGAGCCTGGTCAGCTGGGGTCGACAGAAGGAAGCGGAAGGCGCTCTAGAGGATGCGCTCGCCGCCTACGAGAAGGCGGCGCGCATGGCGCCCGACAGCGAGTGGATCCAACGGAAGATCCCGGAGATCACGCACCGGGTCGAGGCGCAACGCGAGCTCAACGCGGAGCTTCGGGAGCTCGAGCGTCACCTCGAATCGGATCGCGCGCCGCAGGCGCGGGAATGCCTGCGCAGGGCGTTGGTCCTCGGGCCAGCCGATCCGCGTCTCGCCAGTTACGAATCCAAGATCAGCGCGCTCGAGTCGGTGACGCCGGAAGCCAGGGAGCGCGAGCGGTTCATAGCGCCGCGGATGAAAGAGATCGACGCCGCCCTCGACGCGGGGAAGATCAGCGAGTCGATGGCTCTCCTCTCCGAGATCCTCCGCAAGTACCCCGACCAAGCCGACGCCGCGGTGATGCTGGAACGCTTGATCGACGTCGCCAAGGGCGACATCGCCTACGGGGACTACCGAGCCGCCGTTCGGGACGCGTGGACGCGCTTGAACGCGGGAGACGTGGAAGCAGCCACCGTGGCCTGCGAGCGCGCCACGGTTCTCTGGCCGGCCGGACCGGAGGCGCAGACTGTCGAAGCCGCGATCGCCTCCGCGAAAGACGACGCCCGTCGTCGCGCCAGGGAGGTCGAGGCCGAGAAGCGCCGCGAAGAAGCGGAGCGAGTCCGGCGCGAGCACGAGGTGCTCGAGCGCTACCTCGACGGCGCGCGAAACCTCGTGAGGGACGCGCGCGCGATCGCGCCGGAGTCTGCGCCCGAAACCAGCCGGGCGATCGATGCGTTCGGGAGAGCCGTCAAGGCCTTGGACATGGTTCTGGCGGACCGGCCCGATCACGCCGTGGCAGGCGAAACCCGGCGCGAGGTGATGGCGGAGATCGCGGTCCTGAAGCGGCGGTTGGCCGATCAGGAGGCGCCGGCGGAGCGGGCCCCCGCGAGGGAGGCGCGTCGCGAGCCTGTGGCGGCGCCGGTGCCGGGTCGCGAGCGCGCCTCACGTGCGCGCCTCGCTGCCGCCGCGGCGATCGCCGCGATCGTGATCGGTGTCGGAGCGTTCGCGGTCTGGAAGCTGCTTCCGCATCCGCTCTCGAAGGAGCTGGAGCTGGCCCTCAGCCTTCCCGAGAGCTCGGAGCAGGAGGTCTCGGACAAGATGCAGCGGATCCGGGCGATCGATGCGCTCCTGTCCCACGACGACGCACGGAAGGACAACCTGACGCGGCAGGAGGAACGCCTCCTCAACCTGGACGAGATGTACCGCGACATCGAACGCTTGGAAGTGCTCCTACGCGCCGCCGCCGGTTCGGCCCGGGAGCCCGGCGGGGCGGCGAAGCTGTTGAGCGATGCCGAGAACGTCTTGAACTTGCTCCGGGGTTTTCGTTCCGCGATCGAAGGCGACGACCCGACCGCCATCCAACTCGAGAAAAAAGGGCAATCGATTCTCACCGAGATCAAGAATCGACTCGGCAGGTAATCGCTCCGATTACGCCGTCACCCTTTGACGGGGACGAAAAAGAACTCGCCGCCTTCGTGTCCCGCGTGCTGGATCGGCGCGTACTCGGGCACCTGTTGCTGACGGAGCGACCGCGTTTCGTACATGACGCGGGCCTTGACCGACGACCAGACCCGGTAGGTTTCGAGCGGGTCGGCGGGACGCGCGAGGGCGTCGAGCAGCGACCGGGCGAATATGGAATGGCCTCCGCCGCCGGTGTCGAGCACCGGGTCGAGGCCGCCCGAGGTCAGCGCGGTTCGGGATCGTTTTGCGGCGACGTCCGCCATCCAACCGGACTTCCCGTCTTCGGTCGAGGTCTCCCGCCTTGCGAGCGCCGAGCGGGTCAACGCGCCGGAGTAGCAGGAATCCGCGATGACGAGCACGTGCCGGGCGGGGAGCAACTGGAGGTGCATGCTGACTTCCCGCGAGGACATCCAGTTCGTCTTGCTGTCCTTCGACGCGTCGACGGGCAGCCAGTAGCCTTGGCCGCTCGCGGGATCGAGCTCGCCGTGCCCCGCGAAATAGATGATCAAGTTGTCGTTCTCGCGGAGCTCCTTCTCCAGAACGCTGAACGCCGACAAGATGTCGAGGTACTTCGCATCCTGCAGCAAGGTGACCCGGAAGCCGTAGCGGCGCTCGAGCAGATCTTTCAGCACCGTCGCGTCGTTCGCTGCGGTCGCGAGATGCGGCAGCGAGAGATAGTTCGCGTTGCCGATCACGAGGGCGTGGTAGGTGCCGAACTTCGCCGCGCGTCGCGGCGTTGCTTCCCGCGCGGCCGCCATCGCATCGAGATCGTGAACGAGCTGCCCCCGTTTCCCCTGGAGATCGACGGCCACGAGCGTGACGCGGCGTCCGCGCGGGTGAAAGCGGAAGAACCCGCCGTCCTGCACCGTCTGGCGTTCACCGTCGGCGGTGAGCTCTGCGAGCCCGGCAGGCGCCTCGACGCGCCCGACCACGTCGCCCGTCGCGTCGGTTTTAGGTGCGGACGCGCTTCGGACCGCGGAGGCGTCGACGATCTCGATGCTCGGGCCCGCGATGTCGTACCGCTTCGTCGATTCCCGAAGGCCGGCGATCTGCGTTCGATCCGCCCCGAGCTTGCTTTCGAGCGTAGCGACGCGAGTCTCGAGCGCCGCGGTCTCGGTCGCCGACTTCTTCCCGGAAACGCGGGCCGACTCGAGGTCCCGACGGGTGTCTTGAAGCTGGCGCTCCAGCGCGTCCGACTCCGACCGGGCTGTTTCGATCTTCTTATTCGCCTCGGTCAGCTCCTTGCGAACCGCCTCGACCTCGCTGTCCAGCATGATGACGCCCGACACCCCGGTCGCCTTTCGATACCACTCGAGCGCCTGCCGCGAGTCCTGGGGGACGCCCAGACCCTTTTCGCAGAGGAATCCGAGGTTGATCTGCGCTTGCGCAAGTCCTTGATCCGCGGCTTTTCGATACCAGGCGGCCGCCTGGACGTAGTCCGGCGAGATCCCCAAGCCCTTCTCGTAGATCTCCCCGACGTAGTACTGGGCCTGCGCGTCGCCCGCCTCCGCCGTCTCGAGCCAGACGTGGAGAGCGGTTTGATAGTTGGCCCGGTCGTAGGCGACGTACTCGCCCCCTCGAATCGCGCAATCGAGAGCGGAAGTCCGCATCGGGCGGCGGCGGGACATGTACGTTTGCTGCGTCCCGAGCTTGCGGATTTGGCCCGGGAGGAGGCAGTCGACGATCTGCAGCTCTTGCGGGTTGTGGACCTGCTGGAGACCGGGCTCCTTGGCGGGCTTGCGCGCGCCCCCGGCGTCGCCGATCGACGTCAGAATGACCGTCACGACGGCCAGACCGAGCACCCCATTCAACGATCGCACCGGCACCCTCCAGGGACGACTTCAGTTGACGCGCGGGATTGTACTCCCCGAGCTTCCGCGACCCGTGCATAATTGCGCGACTTCGTCGCTGATCGACAAGGGAGGAGCTGTAGCGCCATGGAAATCGATATTCGTCCCGCTCGGTTTTGTGGTTCGACCCTGCTGATTCTGGCCATCGCCTGCGCGCTCGGCGTCGCCGTCGCGCCGTCGGCGCATGCTGGATTACCGCCACCGTCGCGGGTGACTGTTGACGAGCAGGTGCTGTTTTATCTGGGCAACAACTGTTTTAACCTCGACCAGACCGGCGCCGGAGGTTTTGGGCCCAATCTGACGGCGATCTGTGCCTACCCTGCCGGGGTTCCAGCCACCGCAGGTGGAGGCGCCTCGTCGCCCCAGGGATCGACGCTCTCGCTACAGAACAGCGTCATCCAGGAACGCCTGAAACGAGCCAAGGACAAGAGAGACCACCCGGACTCTCCATCGGTAGCGGGGCTTACGCGGGGACGTTCGGGGAACGGACGGCGGGAAGGCTCGGACACTTCGGACGATTCCGGGACGGGCTCCGCCTCGTCGCGCCGGTTCAACATCTTCGCCTCGGGCTCCTACGAGAGTCTCGATCGCAACGTGACGCCGTTCGAGGACGGCTACGACTCGTCGGTCGTGGGCGGGGCGCTCGGCTTCGACTACCAGTTCAACGACAAGGTCGTCGCGGGAGTCGTCGCGGGATACCGCAAGCAGGACGCGGACTTCAAGGGCGGCGGCGACTTCAAGATGAAGGCGTTCGAGCCCTCCATCTACGTCTCGGTCCTACCTTCGTCGAAAACCTTTCTCCAGTTCGTCGCCGGGTACGGCGGTCAGAACTCCGACGTCAACCGGGCTGTCCACTTTGAAGTCGTCGACTCAGGGGCCAGCGTCGACGGGACCGCGGCTAGCGCCGGAGACGCGAAGGCTTACAGCGCCAGCGCTCAATTCGGCTTCGACCAGCCGGCGGGACGCTTCACTTACGGGCCGCGGCTCGGCGTGAACTACGGCCGGACGAAGATCGACCCGTACTTCGAGACCGGGGGGACAGGCCTGGAGCTGAGCATCGACGGGCGGACGGTCAAGTCGCTCCAAGCGGTGGCCGCCTTCTACGGCTCCTGGGCGATCAGCACAAAACACGCCGTGGTCTTGCCGCAGTTCAATGTCGGATACGTCCACGAGTTCGAGAACGACCCGAGCGTCGTCACCGCCCAGTTCTCCGAGGACATTCGGCCGACCCCCACCACATTCACCTTCCTGACCAACACCCCCGACGCGGATTTCATGAACGTCGAGGCCGGAGTGGCCGCGGTGTTCGCCAAGGGCATCCAGTTCTTCGTCAATCTCCGCACCTTGGTCGGAAACAAGAACTTTGACAACCGCGGCGGGACGATCGGGATCCGGTTCGAGTTGTAGGCCCTCCCGAGGACCCAGGTCTCGCAGGAAGGCTTCGATCCGCGCCTGCACGTCAGGTTCGTTCGCGTGCGCTGCCTCGCGCAGCTTGAGCTCCAGAATCGCCCGAGCAGCGGAGCCGCCCGGATCCTGCTCCAGCGCACGGATCGACTCCTCGGCCGCGCCCACAAGGAATCGATGGCGCGCTACGGCCGACGCGGCGACCCTTCGTACTCGATCGAAGACGTCCAGCGAGCGTCGATCGTCCCGTCGGCGCCATGGTCAGATTCGTTCACCCGAAGCACGAGGTTGCCGTGCTGGTCGTACGCGAACGTGCTGGTGGAACGCTCCTCGATGGTTCCGTCGGCACCACCGTCAGACTCGACCATCGCATGCACGATGTTGCCGCGCTGGTCGTACGCGGACGTGGTGGTCGAGCGACCGTCGATCGTCCCGTTGGCGCCGCTGTCGTACTCGCTCAACTGACGCACGCGGTTGCCGCGTTGGTCGTACTCAAACGAGACCATCCAGCGCGAGTCGATCGTCCCATCGGCGGTGTAGTCATCCTCGGCTACCTGACGCACGAGGTTGCCGCGCGGGTCGTACTCAGCCGAGATCATGCTGCGAGCGTCGATCGTTCCGTCGGCGGGAAAGTCGTACTCGAATATCCAATGCACCAAGTTGCCGCGCTGGTCGTACTCGGACGTGGCGGTCTCCAAGTAGTCGATCGTCCCGTCGCCGCCATCGTCCACCTCGTACTCCGTGTGCGTGACGTTGCCGTGCTGATCGTACGCGGACGTGTAGGTGACCCGGGAGTCGGTCGTCCCGTCGGCATCGCTGTCTTCCTCGTCCACCTCCTGCACGACGTTGCCGCGCTGGTCATACGCGAACGTGTAGGTGAGCCGGGAATCGATCGTCCCGTCGGCGCCGGCGTCGCGCTCGACCACCTGATGCACGCCATCGCCGCGCTGGTCGTACGCGAACGTGGAGGTGACCCGGAAGTCGATTGTCCCGTCGGCGCCACTGTCGGTCTCGGACACCGTCTGCGTGGGGTTTCCGCGCTGGTCGTACTCGGACGTGGCGGTGGCCCGGAACTCAACGGTCCCGTCGGCATCATGGTCAACCTCGTTCACAAAACGCACCGGGTTGCCGCGCTGATCGTACAGGGCCGTGGTGGTGGCGCGGTCGGTCCTCCCGGGGTGGTAAAAGCTGTCCTCGCTCACCGCCAGCACGAGGTTCCCACGCTGGTCGTACACGCGCGTGTCAGTGTAACGGCCGTCAAACACTCCGTCGGCGTCATAGTCGTTCTCGGACACCAGATGCACGAGGTTGCCGTGCTGGTCGAACTCCTCCGAGCGTCGATAACGCAGGTCGACGGTCCCGTCGGCGTCATCGTCAGACTCCTCCACATACGTCACCGCACGCCCCGCATTCAGGGAGGCGGCGAGGAGGGAAAGCCCATCGCGGGCCGTGGTCACGCTGCGTCGCGTGGTGAAGGGGCCCAGCACGGGGGCGCCGACCACCAACGGAAAGGAGCGCGGCATCCTCGCTTGCGGTCCGGGGATCCCCGGCCATGCGGCTCGCCCGTCCTGTTGCGCCGTCTGTCGTTTCGGCGTGATCGCCGATTGCGCGACGGTCGGTGCGGCGACGCCCAGGGTCAGGAAAACGACGCTCAGCATGCCAGCGCGAGTTGCGGTTGTAGTCATAGGTCAGGCCCCCCCTCCGGATTCGGCTCGGGACGGACTCCGACAAGGAGCCACGCCCTATCCGCTGGGTTTCTCACTCAGCCGAGCCTGGTTGCGAGCTTGGCTATACGCCGATGAGTTGTTGCGAGCAAGCTGAAAGCTCCAGCTGAACACGCCTGCCGGCTAGCAGAACGCGACCCGGGAAGCCTCGCTTTGGCATAGACTCCCGCGCAAAGCCGTGGGGGTCTGCCGTGCCCGATGATCGCGAAACGAACGACCCCAACCCCGACGGCGACACGACCGAGTCGCATTCCCCTCCGGATCGACAGTCCGAGCGGATCGGCCCCTTCAGGCTCCTCGAGAAGATCGGGGAAGGCGGCATGGGAATCGTCTACCTGGCGGAGCAGGAGATTCCCGTTCGCCGTAGGGTAGCCCTCAAGGTCATCAAGCAGGGCATGGACACGAAGCAGGTCGTCGCCCGCTTCGAGGCCGAGCGGCAGGCGCTGGCACTCATGGACCACCCGTGCGTGGCCAAGGTATTCGATGCCGGCTCGACCCCGGAGGGCCGGCCGTACTTCGTGATGGAGTACGTCAAGGGCGTTCCGATCAGCCAGTACTGCGACGTTCACCGTCTGACGAATCGCGAGCGCCTGGAGCTGTTCCGATCGTTGTGCGAAGGCGTTCAGCACGCGCATCAGAAGGCAATCATCCACCGCGATCTCAAGCCGTCGAACATCCTCGTCGCCGAGGTGGACGGGCGGCCCACGCCGAAGATCATCGACTTCGGCGTCGCCAAGGCGACCGCGCAGCGATTGACCGAGAAAACGATGTTCACCGAGCTCGGAGTGCTCATCGGCACGCCCGAGTACATGAGCCCCGAGCAGGCGGAGCTGACCGGCGAGGACGTGGACACGCGAACGGACGTCTACTCGCTCGGTGTGATCCTGTACGAGCTTCTGGTCGGGGTGCTCCCGTTCGATTCGAAGGATCTGCGCAACGGCGGATTCGAGGGCATTCGCCGCATGATCCGCGAGGAGGATCCGAAGCGCCCCTCGACCCGGTTCGCGACGCTCGGTGAGCATTCGATCGAGTCGGCGAGAAGGCGCCGAATGGACGTGCCCACCATTCTCCGGCAGCTACGGGGCGATCTCGACTGGATCACGATGAAGGCGCTCGAAAAGGACAGGGCCCGGCGTTACGGCTCGCCGATGGATCTCGCCGCGGATCTCGCCCGGCACCTCGCTGACGAGCCGGTGCAGGCGCGGCCACCGAGCACGGCGTACCGCGCCCGGAAGTTCATCCGGCGCCACCGCTTCGGCGTCACGGCGGCTTCGGTTGTCAGTGTGGCCCTCGTGGCGGGGATCGTGGGCACGGCGGTGGGGCTCGTTCGCGCCCGACGGTCGGAAGCGCTGGCCCGAGTGGAACAGGCTAAAGCCTCCCGGGTGGCGGCCTTCCTTTCCGACATGTTGGATCAGGTGGATCCGATCGGCATGGGAAGGAGCCTTCGCGCACACCTCGTCGAAGAGATCGCGAAGCAGAGCAGCCACGGGTTTTCCCTCGAGGACGTGAACACGGTCGACGTGGCCCGGCACGTCCTGGACGAGGAAATCCTCGACAAGGCGGTCAAGAGAGTCGATACCGAGCTCAAGGAGGAGCCGTCGCTTGCCGCCGACCTCTACCACACTATCGGTTCCACGTACTACCAGCTGCAGCTCTACACACAAGCCGCAGCCGTCTGGAAGCGCGCGGTCTCGTTGAGCGAACGTGCACACGGCGTGGAGGGCGAGCTGACGCTCCATCTGAAAGCCGACATTGGCGGCGCCTACCGGAGGGCCGGGCGGCACCGGGAAGCGGAGGTGTTCTATCGCGAGGCCTTCGAGACCTCACGGCGTGTTCTCGGGGAAGACGCCGAGCCGACCCTGGTCTTCATGCAGGATCTGGGCGACGTTATCCGCTACCAGGGCCGCGACGACGAGGCCGAGTCCCTGCTACGGCAGGCGATGGACAAGATGAAGCGAACTCTTGGGCCCGACGCCCATGAAATCCTCTGGACGGGGAACAACCTCGCCGGCGTGCTGCGCAGCCAGGGGCACTTTCCCGAAGCGGAGGCGCTCCTGCGCGACACCACGGAGAAGATGAAACGCGTCTCCGGGATCGAGCATCAGGAAACCCTGAACGCGTTGAACAACCTCGCCTGGGTGCTGAATCTGTCGGGGCGACCGGTGGAGGCCGAGACGCTGCTGAACGACATCCTGGAAAAGAGCCGTCGCGTGCTCGGAGACGAGGTGTACCTGACCCTCATGATCCGGAGACGACTTGCCGACGTCTACGTGGCGCAGGCGCGCTACGACGAGAGCGAACCCCTGATGCGCGACAATCTCCAGAAGATGCGACGGACCCTGGGGGACGAGCATCCCGAGACGTTTCTCCAGGCCCACGCTCTGGCGAATCTGCTCGTGACCCGGGGCCGGGCCGGTGAGGCCGTGCCGCTCTTTCTCGAAGCGCTCTCACGCGGCCGGAACGTCCTCGGTGAGGCGGATCTTAGGACGCTCGCCATCTCCAACGACCTGGCTTCCGCCTACCAGCAGATGGGTCGCCGCCCGGAGGCCGAGAAGCTCTATCTTGCCACGACGCGGACGCTCGGCGAGAAGCACGGCAAAGCCCAGGATGCCCCGTACGCCGAGGCCGCGTTTCACCTCGCCTGTCTGTCGGCGGCCCGGGGCGACCGGTCGAAGGCCATCGACTGGCTGAAGGCATCGTTCGCCGCCGGCTTTTCGGCCATTGATCGTGTCACCGGCAGCTCCGAACTGAAGCCCCTGCGCGGGGCCGAGCTCGATGCGTTGATTGCGCGAGGAAGCCGCCCGAACGGCGTGTAAACGACGATCACCCGCCTCACTCCAGCCAGCACATCGCCTCTCCGGCCTCTCCGTTCATCGCGAGGTGCAGGGCGCGGCCCGGGGCGGCGTCGGACAAGCGGATCACGCGCAAGCAGCGGGCGAGGTCCGCATCCCGCGGCGACACCGCCGCGAGGGCGTTGGGAGAGTCCGCGAGGAACGACTCGTGGAGCACGACCCCGCCCTCGTCCGGCTGGAGCGCCAGATAGTAGATCCCGTCCTCGACGAGGTCCTGGAAGAAGTGGGTTCCGTACGAGACCTCGGGAACGTACTCGCCGCGCCGGTGGGCGATCTCGATCAGCACGCGGCAGTGGTTGATGTCCGAGTAGTTCACCTTCACGCCGAGCTGCGCGTCGTTCGTCCCCCAACGCCCCGGCCCGAGGAGGAGGAACTGCGTCCCCTCGAGGGCGTCGTTGACGCGGGCCACCGCACGCGAGATGGCGGCGCGGCGCTCCGGGTCGAGGAGGTCGTACGCCCGCGGGTCGACGTAGACGACGTAGGCGATGTCGCGCACCTCTCCGGAGCGCACAAGACCTCGCGTAAAGAAGACGACGTCGTCGCCCCGCACGCCGCGCGGGAGCTTTCCCGCATCCGCCGCTTCGGCCTGCACGAGAGGCCGGCACTGCAGGAGGTAGAAGCGGTCTTCGACCTGCGCGAACTCGACGTTGATCGGGACCCCGAACGCGTCCTCCAGGCGACGGAGCCTTTCGCGCATCAGGCCCGCGAACCGCGTGCGCGCGAGCAGCCGGTCGAACGTGAGACAGAGCTCGCCGGGCTCGACGCCTTCGAGTCCGCCGGTCGGCTCGACGAGGCCGTCTTCGGTGCGTACCGACGCCGCCCAGTCCAGCCCCGGGGCGTCGATGCCCTGCTCGACGATGCGCGCGAGCGGCACCGTGCAGAACCGGTTGTCCGTGAGGTCGATCGCGTCGACGAACCGCTGCGAATAGCGCGCTTGCCGCTCGGGCGTCACCTCGGGGCGTAGCATCGGCGCGCCGAGAGCGACCATGCGCGAGTGATCGTTTCCCGTCCGGTCCACGGCGCGCGTTCCCAAGCCGTAGACCAACCGCGCGAGACCGTCCGTCGCCTTCAGCCGCGGCGACCAGCGGTACTCGTTGTGCGAAAACCCGACGCCGGCGAACTCGGGGAGAAAGTAACGGCCGTGGCGACGCCCGACCACCTTCTGGATGAGGATCGCCATGTCCTCGTTGTAGTCGATCAGGTTGTGCCGGCGGCGGTAGGTCAGCGGGTTCGGCGCCATCGTCGAGGCGTACACCTCGGCGACCGCGCCCAGAATCGCCTTCAGCCGTTCCTTTCGCGGGCCCTGGTTGCCGAGAAACACGCTGGCGTACATCCCCGAGAACGCGGCTCCGAAGCGATCCTCGAGCAGGCTCGAGCTGCGGACGATCAACGGGTGGTTGCCCGTTCCGTCCAAGATCCGGTCGAGCTGCGCGACGAACTCCGCGGGGAATTCCGAGTTGAGGAAGATCTGTCGGATGAGCGGAAACTCGTTCCGGATCTCCTCCGCCGGCTTGTACTTCTGGCTCTGGTACTCGTCCAGCCGGTTCAAGTGCAAGAAGCTCTCGATGACGTCGGAGCGCACGAACCACGACTCCGGCAGGTGGACCTGTGCCACCGGGTCGGCGCGGTGCTCCTGCCGCTCTCCCTGGAGGATCCGGTACCCGAGGAACATCCCGGCCGCCTTGCCGCCGATGCGCCCCTGCCCCTTCGCCGGGCCGATGACGCGGTCCAAGATCCACTCGAAGTCGGTGACGCGCAGGTAGTTCTTGGCGACCGCGATGAACTCGAGCTGGTCGCTGACGAAGCTGCGGATAAGGGCGACGCGAAGCTGAGTGGTCTGGGCGGGTGCGAGGCGCTCGTCGCCGCGTGGAAGCTGGCAGAACCGGCGAACGGTGGTTGCGAGCACGTCGAAGGAGACGTCGGGGAGGCTCGCGATGCTCTCCAGGCCGTCGGCTTCCTCGCGGCGGCGGACGCCGTCGATCACCGCTTGGACGCGCTCGGGAGCCATCAACGCTTTCGCGTGCCGCACGACGGCTTCGCGGACCGCCTCCCGCTCCAAGGTGCTCCACGGCGCCGCTCCCGGTCGGTTCGGGTTGTCGTCGGCGGGGCCCGCTGCGGCCTGGCCCGCGGCCGCCCTGGCTTCGTCGTAGACGGCGTCGATCGAGACGAGCCCCTCGCTGTGGAGGACGATGAGGAGCTGGCGCGCGATACGATCGGCGAGCTCGGGCCACGCGATGAGCGCATTGCGCAGCGTCGCTTCGGTGTCCGGCTGCGAATCGGGCATGCGGACATCTTAGGGGAGAAGAAAAGGGGACACTCCCCTTTAATCAGGTGACACTCCTCTTTTCTTCAAAGCTCCCCGGATACCATTTTTTGCGAAAAGGA
>JAYUCM010000115.1:0-2095 GCA_043740355.1 Acidobacteriota bacterium
GGGATTCGCGATCTTGATGCCGGTCGCCACCGCCGGGGCGCGGCCGTGGATCGTGTGGAACCCGAACGTGTTCATGTAATACGGGAATCGCGCGGCGCAACCGATGCCGGAGACGACAACGAAATTCTCGCGCGGGATTCCTAGCTCGGGAAACACGGATTGCACCGAGGAGAGAATCGCGTAGTCCCCGCAGCCGGGGCACCACCTGACTTCTTGGTCGGTGATGAAGTCCTTCTTGGTCAGCGTGCCGGTCGTCATTTCGAAACTCCCGTCGCCAGTGCGCGGATCGCGTCGAGGATCTCGCTCTCTTTGAACGGCTGCCCCTGGACCTTGTTGAGCTGCTTCACGTCGCGGAGGAATTTCGCGCGGAGGATCATCGCGAGCTGGCCCAAGTTCATCTCGGGTACCAAGACTTTGTCGTACCGGGCGAGGATCTCGCCCAAATCTGACGGCAACGGGTTCAGGTAGCGGAGGTGAAGATGGCCGGCGCGAATTCCGTCGGCCCTCGCGTGGCGGATCGCGGAAGTGATCGCGCCGTAGGTCGACCCCCAGCCGACGATGAGCACGCCGTCGCGATCGCCGTCGACCGCACTCGCCGGGATCTCGGCTGCTACCCGTGCCACTTTTTCGGCCCGGAGGTGGACCATGTGCTCGTGATTGTCGGGGTCGTACGAGATGTTTCCCGAGCCGTCGGACTTCTCGATGCCGCCGATGCGGTGTTCGAGCCCCGGCGTTCCGGGAATCGCCCACGGCCGTGCGAGCGTTACGGGGTCGCGGGCATACGGCAGGAACCCTTCCGCAACGGTCCGGAACTTCACGTCGATCGGCGGGAGGTCCTCGATCTTGGGCAGCATCCACGGCTCCGCGCCGTTGGCGATGTACCCGTCCGAGAGGAGGATAACCGGGGTCATGTGCTTCATCGCCAGCCGCGTCGCCTCGTAAGCCGCTTCGAAGCAATCGGACGCCGACCGTGCGGCGATCACGATGCAGGGAGCCTCCGACGGCCGCCCGAAGATCGCCTGGAGCAGATCCGCCTGCTCGGTCTTCGTGGGGAGGCCCGTCGACGGGCCTCCGCGTTGGATGTCCACGATGACGAGCGGCAGCTCCACCATGATCGCCAGACCGATGAATTCCATCTTGAGCGCCATTCCGGGACCGGAAGTCGTCGTCAGCCCGATCGATCCCGCGAACGACGCCCCCAAGGCGGAGCCGATCGCGGCGATCTCGTCTTCGGCCTGGAAGGTGTAGACCCCGAAGTTCTTGTACTGCGAGAGCTCGTGCAGGATGTCCGAGGCCGGGGTGATCGGATAGGAGCCAAGGAACAGCGGCCGCCCGGCCCTCTGCGCGGCGGCGACGAGACCGAGCGCCAGCGCCTGGTTTCCGGAGATGTTGCGGTACGTCCCCGGTTTGAGGTGCGCGGGCGGAACTTCGTAGGTGACCTGGAAGATCTCGGCGGCCTCGCAGTACGCGTAGCCGCCCTTCAGCGCCAGCGTGTTCGCCTCGGCGAGCTCGGGTTTGGCCGCGAACTTGTGCTTGATCCATTCGGTCGAAACGTCCATCGACCGGTGATAGAGGTAGTACATCATTCCGAGGGCGAAGAAGTTCTTGCAGCGATCCTGAATGCGCTGCGGCAGTCCCGTCTCCTTGAGCGCGGCGCGGGTCAAGCGCGCGATCTCGACCTGGTAGAGACGGAAGCCGGTCAGCGAGCCGTCCTCGAGCGGATTCTTCGCGTAGCCCGCCTTGGCGAGGTCGTTCTCCCTGAAGGAGTCGGTGTTCACGACGAGAATGCCGCCGGGGCGCAGGTCCCTGATGTTGGCCTTGAGCGCCGCCGGGTTCATCGCGACGAGAACGTCGGGAGCGTCGCCCGGAGTGAAGATGTCCTCGGAGGAGAAGTTGACCTGGAAACCCGAGACGCCCGCGAGCGTTCCGGCGGGCGCGCGTATCTCGGCGGGGTAGTCGGGAAACGTCGCGAGATCGTTTCCGATCGCGGCGGCCGTCGCGGTGAACTGCGTGCCGGTCAGCTGCATCCCGTCGCCGCTGTCGCCGGCAAAGCGGATGACGACGCGGCTCAGCGTCTCGACCGGTTCCTTGGGTT
>JAYUCM010000116.1:0-5137 GCA_043740355.1 Acidobacteriota bacterium
TTCGACCCGGACCGAGCACATCATGACCATCGAAGATCCGATCGAGTTCCTGCACCGGGACAAAAAGAGCCTGGTGAACCAACGCGAGGTCGAAGTGGATACGAAATCCTTCGCCCTCGCGTTGCGTGCGGCCCTCCGCCAGGATCCCGACGTCATCCTCGTCGGCGAAATGCGCGACTACGAGACGATCGAAACCGCGCTCACCGCGGCGGAGACGGGCCACCTGGTGCTCTCGACGCTGCACACGCTGGACGCGACCGAGACCGTGAACCGCATCATTTCCGTCTTTCCCCCGCACCAGCAGAAGCAGATCCGCCTCCAGCTCGCGTCGGTTCTCAAAGCGATCGTCTCGATGCGGTTGGTGCCGCGCGCGGACGGCAAGGGCCGCGTGCCCGCGGTCGAGGTGCTTCGGGCGACCTCGTACATCCGGGACTGTGTCGAGAACAAAGAGAAGACGAAGCTGATCCGCGATGCGATCACGCAGGGGACGAGCCAATACGGCATGCAGACATTCGATCAGTCGCTGTACAGGCTCTACCGCCAAGATCTCATCTCGTTCGAAGAGGCGTTGCGCCAGGCGACGAACCCCGACGAGTTCAAGTTGCGGGTCGCCGGCATCCACTCGACGTCCGATGTCTCGACCGACCAGATGGATCACGCGTCCAGCGCGAACGGCGCCGTGGACCCGCAGAGCCCCGATTCGCCGTTTGAGTTCAGCCGCAGCTGAGACGGCCCGATCCGCGGTAGAGTGATCCGATGTCCGACGCCTACCAGGACGGCGTACGCCTGCTCTCGCGTCGATCCCTGACCCGGCGCGAGATCGTCGAGCGATTGAAAGAGCGAGGCCACGGCGACGAGGACGTCGACGATGCCGTCTGCCGGCTCGCCGCCGCGTCCGCAATCGATGATCGCGCCCTGGCGCGCCACTGGATCGGGTCGCAGGCGGTGGCGCGCGGGCGGGGTCGCGCCCGAGCCGTCGCCGAGCTCGTCGCCCGCGGCGTCCCCGAGGCCGTCGCGTGTTCGGCGTGGGCGGAGGCGGTGGACGACGGGGCGATCGACGAAGGCGCCGCGCTCGCCCGCGCGGTCCGTCTTAGGCTCGGTCCTAAACCGGGGCGGAACGACGAGGGGCGCCTGGCGCGTGTGTACAATGCGCTGCTTGACGAGGGTTTCGGGCGCGAACAGGTCGAGGCGGCGCTCGTGCCGTACGGCTTCGAGAGGACCGACCCATGACCTCGCTCGAGATCCGCCGCGCTTTCCTCGAATTCTTCGCCAAGCGCGGCCACCGCGTCGTCCCCAGCTCTCCGCTGGTCCTCCCCAATGACCCGACCCTCCTGTTCGCGAACGCGGGGATGAACCAGTTCAAGGACGTCTTCACGGGCCGCGAAAAACGGGAGTACGTGCGTGCGGCTTCGTCGCAGAAATGCCTGCGCGTCTCCGGCAAGCACAACGATCTCGAGCAGGTCGGCCGCACGCCCCGCCATCACACCTTTTTCGAGATGCTCGGGAACTTCTCTTTCGGCGACTACTTCAAGGCCGACGCGATCGCCTGGTCGTGGGAGCTGCTCACCAAGGTGTACGGCGTCCCCGAGGAACGCCTCTGGGTCACCGTGTTCGACGGCACCCCCACCGTGCCGGGCGACGACGAGGCCGCAGCGCTGTGGCGCAACGCGGTCGGCGTCGATCCGGCGCGGCTTCTGCGTCTCGGCGAGAAGGACAACTTCTGGCGGATGGGGGACACGGGCCCGTGCGGGCCGTGCAGCGAGATCTACCTCGACCTCGGCGCCGACCTGACGTCGGTGGCCGGACCGTCGACGCCCGAGACCGACTCCCGGCGCTACGTCGAGATCTGGAACCTCGTGTTCATGCAGTTCGACCAGAAGGCCGACGGAACATTGGCGCCGCTGCCGGCTCCGTCCATCGACACGGGGATGGGGCTCGAGCGTATCGCTTCCGTTCTCCAGGGGAAGCGCAGCAACTACGACACCGATCTCTTCCAGCCGATCCTCCAGGCGGTGGCCATGCGAGCGGCGAAGCGGTACGGCGCGGGGGACGAGTCCGACACGTCGATGCGCGTCATCGCCGATCACACCCGCGCGCTCTGCTTCCTCGTCGCCGACGGCGTCGTCCCCGCGAACGACAAGCGCGGCTACGTGCTGCGGCGGGTGCTGCGCCGCGCGATCCGGCACGGACGGAAGCTCGGCCTCGAGGGACCGTTCCTCCAGGATCTCGCCCCGATCGTGATCGAGTCGTTGGGAGAGGTCTACCCCGAGATCGTCGGAGCGCGCTCCGCCATCGTCGAGGTCGCCCGCCGTGAGGAAGAGCGGTTCGCCGAGACCGTTGCGGCCGGGCTCACGCTGCTCGACGAGGCCATCGCCACGATCCCGCCGGGGTCGAACGTGCTCTCCGGTTCCGAGCTCTTCCGTCTTTACGACACGTTCGGCCTGCCGCTCGATCTTGCGCAAGACGTCGCCGAAGAGCGTGGCGTCACGCTCGACACGCCCGGGTTCGAGGGGGAGCTCAGCCAGCAGCGCGCGCGGGCCCAGGCTTCGTGGAAGGGAGCCAAGAAGGAGGATGCCAAGGGAGCGTGGCACGAGCTCGCCTCCCATTATCGGACGACGTTCGAGGGGTTTCGGTCCGTGACGCTCGACGGCGTGAAGGTCGTCGCGCTCTTCGGGCCGGGCGCCGCTCCCGTCGCCGAGCTGACCGAAGGTCAGACGGGGGAGATCCTGCTCGAGGCCACTCCGTTCTACGGCGAAGCCGGCGGCCAGGTCGGGGACACCGGATGGATCGTGTCGAAGACGGCGCGCGTTCACGTCGACGACACGTACCGTCCGGCCGCCGGCTTGATCGCGTCCCGCGCGACGGTCGAGGCCGGCGTCCTCGTCGCGGGCGACTACGTGACGGCCGAGGTCGACGCAGCGCGCCGCGAGTCGATCAAGCGCAATCACACCGCGACGCACCTGCTCCACGCCGCGCTGCGCGAGGTCGTCGGCCTACACGTCAAGCAGGCGGGGTCGCTCGTAGCCCCCGATCGACTGCGCTTCGACTTCAGCCACTTCGACGGACTGACCGACCGCGCGCTCCAGGACATCGAGTCGCTCGTCAACCGCAGGGTTCTCGAAAACGCCCCGGTTGCGACCGAGGAGCTCCCGATCGAGACGGCGCTCGCTTCCGGGGCGATGGCGCTCTTCGGGGAAAAGTACGGCGAAAGCGTCCGCGTGGTCACCATCGGCTCGTTCTCCAAGGAGCTCTGCGGAGGGACCCACTGCGCGGGAACCGGCGAAATTGGGCTGTTTCTCTTGACCCACGAACGGGGTGTGGCGTCCGGCACCCGCAGGGTCGAGGCGCTGACCGGCGAAGGATCACTGGAAAAATCGAGGTCGGACCACCAGATTCTAAAGGGTATGGAAGAGCTCCTCTCCGTTCCGCGGCATGAGGTCCTCGCCGAGTTCGGCCGCCGCATGGAAGCGGCGCGCGCGGCGAAGCGCGATCTCGAGCAGCAACGCGTGCGCGCTGTGCGCGAAGAACTGGCCCGCCGGGCCGAGAGCCCGGAGATGGTCGGCGCCATCAAGGTGCTCGCGGCGCGCGTCGATGGACTGGCGTCCCAGGAGGCGCGCGCGCTCGCGGACGAGCTCCGCCGGATGCTGGGATCGGGAATCGTCATCCTGGGCCGCGCGGACGGGGACAAGGCGTCGATCCTCGTTGCCGTCACGGACGATCTCAAAGCCAGAATCGGCGCCGGTGATCTCGTGAAGGATCTCGCGCGCATCATCGGGGGGGGCGGCGGAGGCCGCAGCGACATCGCCGAAGCGGGAGGCAAGGATCCCTCGCGCCTCGACGAGGCCCTTCGCGCGGGCCGCGAGGCGGTGGCCCGGCGTGCCGGAGCGAGCGCGTGAGGCCGCACCTTCGCGCCGCCGCAGTACTCGCGCTCGCGCTGACCGCCGCGCCGGCGTTCGCCGACGAGCTGTTCTACTACGTCAAGGACGGGCAGATGGTGTTCACCAACACGCCGTCCCGTCGCGACCTGAAGCCGGTGCCCCGGCTTCGAGGCGGACCCGCGCAACGATCCACGACGCTGCCCGCGACGCCGTACGATCCGTACATCGAGATGGTCGCGCGCGACAACGGCGTCGATCCGACGTTGGTCAAGGCCGTCGCGCTCGTCGAGTCGGGATTCAATGCGCGTGCGACGTCGTCCAAGGGGGCGCAAGGGCTCATGCAGCTCATGCCGAAAACGGCGGCGCAGTACGGCGTGACCAATCTCCGCGACCCGTACCAGAATCTGAGCGCGGGAGCGAAGCACCTGCGCGGCCTGCTCGACCTCTACAACGGCGACGTGACGCTCGCTCTGGCCGCCTACAACGCGGGATCGGGGGCCGTGACGCGCTACGGCGGGGTCCCCGCGTACGCGGAGACCCAAGACTACGTGAGGAAGGTCCAGACGAAGATGGGCCGCACGCCGCGAAGGAATCAGGGACGGTTGGTTTCCGCCGCGGCGGCTAAGATCCAGATGCGCGTCGAACCCGACGGCTCAGTCACCCTGTTCAACTGAAGCGCAAGTCGTTTTGGGTCAGGGCGCGCCGTCGGCGCCGAGGAGTGCTAAGGCCGCTTCGAGGTCGACCGCGCCCGCTCCGGTCGCGTCGTCGCGCCCGGGAGGCCCCACGTCTTGAGTGCTCCGGACGAGGACGCGCTCGAGGGTCTCCGGATCCGTTTCGGGAGCGGCTTGCAAAAGAAGAGCAGCCGCGCCGCCGACGAGTCCCGCGGAGAGCGACGTTCCTTCTCCGCGCACGTACGCTTTCGGCCCGCCCGGCGAAGCCATCGGCAGGCCGGCTCCGGGCGCGGCGAGAGTCGGAAAGGCGGGACTGCCGCACCGGCTCGGTCCGCGGCTCGACAGCGCGTGCGGACCTCCGCTCTCGGCGAGAGCGGCCACGGAGAACACGGCGGCGGTGCCCGGGAAGATCCCCGAGAGTTGGGCCGGGCTCTCTCCGGAAGCCGATCCGGGCCCGGCGTTTCCCGCGGGGAACACCACGAAGATCCCGGACGCCTTCCAGGCGTCGATGAACGGCCGGTCGAAGTCGTTGCATTCCCCTTCGTCGTGCGACCAAGCGTTGATCACGACGTCCGGCCGGGCCACGCG
>JAYUCM010000117.1:0-12499 GCA_043740355.1 Acidobacteriota bacterium
CGCCAGGAGGCCCAGGTTCCCCTCCTGGACGAGATCGAGGAGGTTCCGCGCGGCGCGACGAAACGAGAGGGCGACCCTCACCACCTGCATCAGGTTCGAGGTCACGAGGCGGAAGAGCGCCTCGCGGTCCCCCGTGTCCCGGTACCGGCGCGCGAGATCCTGCTCTTCCTCGCGCGTCAGCGCCGGATAGCGGCGAACTTCGAGGAGATAACGCCGGAACGGATCGGAGGGGACGAGCGCGCGCGCTCCGCGCGGCGGGGTCCCTGGCGAAGGTACGAGGTCGCGGACCGGTTCCGGGGAACCCTCGGGTTCGAGCTCGGCCGGCTCGTCGGGCGTCATCGCCCCGAGGTTAGCAGCTAGAAAACAGACTCGCCCAGATACTTGCGCGGATCGACCTGGTTACCGGTCCGGAAGACCTCGTAATGGAGGTGCGGGCCCGTGGAACGGCCGGTCGATCCGACGAGACCGATCACGTCGCCACGCTTGACCCTCTGCCCGGGGGTCACGAGGACCCGGCTGAGGTGACCATAGCGGGTTCCGAGGCCGTAGCCGTGAGCCAGATGGATCATCGATCCGTAGCCCGCCATGCGGCCCGCTGCGGTCACCAGCCCGTCGGCGGCGGCGTGTACGGGGGTTCCATTCGGGGCCACGATGTCGACCCCCTTGTGGAACTCGCGCGATCCGTCGATCGGGTCGCGGCGCCAGCCGAAGCCGTCCGAGAAGAATCCGCTCACCGGGGCAAGGCTCGGCGTCGACGCGAGGACCTTCAGGCGCTCGCCCCAGGCCTGCTCGAGGCGGTCGAACGAGGTATCCAGGTTCTCCATCCGTTTCTGAAGCGCAGAGCTCTCTTCGCCGAAAATCTCGGCGCGCGACCCCAAGGTCACACCGGCGCCGCCCGAGGGGCGCTCGGAGGGGAGGCCCTGCAGGCCGACCGCCTGCGCCAGCTTGCCGGCGACCGTCTCAACCGATGCGAGACGCTCGCCCATCTGCGCGAGCGCCGCTTCGTAACGCGTCTTGTCGTCGTGGAGCTTCCGATTCTCGAGCTCGACCACCGCGGCGTGATCGGCCAGCGCGCGCGAGCGGAAGAATAGGTGGGGGGTGAAGGCCGCCGCGCCGCCGATCCCCAGAGCGAGTATCCCGATCGCCAAGACGAAATTCCGGGAGAGGTGGAGCTTCTGGAAACGGGCGTGTGCGTGCGGGAGGATGAAGATCGTATAGAATTTTCTCGACATCATCGACCTCCTTCCCGCGTCTCGTTCGGCGACCCGAAGTTTCTCTCGTCTTGAGCTTTCAGGGCATAAAACCCGCCGGAACCTACCATGGTCCCCAGGGACCGTCAATCTGCGCACAACACCCCACTTGCAAGTTGCGTTCCCTCGCAATATACGGGGAATTCGACGCATCGCGTAACGATTACGTCACCCAGTGCGGCTTTTCGTCAACACGAGTCCAAAAGGGTGTCACACAACGATGTCGCGGCCGGTGAGACGATGAAAGATGTCGAGGTAGCGGCTGCGGAGCCCTTCGACGATCTCCACGGGGAGTCTCGGCGCCGGCGGACGCTTGTCCCAACCCAGGCGCTCGACGTAGTCGCGGACGAATTGCTTGTCCAGGGACGTCTGCGCTCCGCCCGGCCGATAGGCCGACGCAGGCCAGAACCTCGAGGAGTCGGGGGTGAGCATTTCGTCCGCAATCGTCAGCGTGGTCCCCGCGTAGCCGAACTCGAACTTGGTGTCGGCGATCAGGATCCCGTTTTCCGCCGCGTGAGTGCAGGCGTCGCGATAGAGGGCCAGCGTCAGGTCGCGCACGCGCTCCGCCGTCTCGTCCCCCAGAATCCTCGCCGCGGCGTCGAACGGTATGTTCTCGTCGTGGCCGTTCTCTGCCTTCGTCGCCGGAGTAAAGACCGGTTCCGGGAGCGCGTCGGCCTCCCGCAGGCCCGGCGGCAGCCTGATTCCGCAAATCGTCCCGCGCTGCTCGTACTCCTTCCAGCCCGAGCCCGCCAGATAGCCACGCGCCACGCATTCGATGGGAAGCATTCTTAGCTTTTTGGCCAGGGTCGCGCGGCCGGAGAGCGCCGCCGCATGCGCGCGAAGCACTTCGGGAAACTCCCGGACGTCCGTGGCGACGACGTGGTTGGGGACGAGACTCCGGGTCCGTTCGAACCAGAATGAGGAGAGCTGATTCAGCACCTTGCCCTTGTCCGGGATCGGATCGGGAAAGACACAGTCGAACGCCGAGAGCCGGTCGGTCGCGACGAGGAGCAGCGTATCGCCCAGGTCGTACACGTCGCGCACCTTGCCGCGCGTCGCTGCGGGAAGACCCGCAAGCTCGGTTCGATAGACCGCGGTCGACGTCATCGCTCGCCAGTCCTTTCGCGGACGTCGTGGACGATCCGGCCGCCGACGATCGTCATGACGGGGCCGCCGCGAAGGGTCCATCCGCCAAACGGCGTGTTCACGCTCTTCGACTCGAACGCGCCCGGTTCCACGACGCACCGACGCTCGAGGTCGAGCACGGTGATGTCCGCATCGTCGCCTTCGCGTAACGATCCCTTCTTGAGCCGCAAGATCGACGCGGGCCCCACGGCCAGCAGCTCCACCATTCGCGGAAGTCCGATGACCCCTCCGTGCACGAGACGGTCGAGACAGATCGAGACCGCCGTCTCGAGCCCCACGACCCCGAACGGCGCCCGCGAGAACTCGACGCACTTCTCGTCGGCGTTGTGCGGGGCGTGATCGGTCGCGATCGCGTCCACGGTGCCGTCAGCGATCGCCGCCAGGAGCGCCTGGCGATCGGACTCCGCTCGCAGAGGCGGGTTCATCTTCGCGTGCGTGTCGTAGCCGGCCACGGCTTCGTGCGTGAGCGCGACGTGATGCGGCGTCACCTCGCAGGTCACGCGGATCTTCGTCTCCTTCGCGCGGCGCACGAGATCGGCCGCGCGCCCGGTGGACAGGTGCGCGATGTGCACCGCGCCCCCCGTGTACTCCGCCAACAGGATGTCGCGCTGGACCATGACGTCCTCGGCGACGCCCGGCCACCCCGACAGCCCCAATCGCGTCGAGACCTCCCCTTCGTGTACGACGCCGCCCGACACGAGCGTCGGCTCCTCGCAGTGGTCGATCACGGCGAGGTCGAAAATCCGCGAGTACTCGAGGGCGCGACGCATGAGCCCGGCCGACGCGACAGGTTTTCCGTCGTCCGAGAATCCCCGCGCACCCGCGACCGCCATGTCCCCCATCTCCGCGAGCTCGAGCCCCGCTTGCCCTTTGGAGACGCAACCGATCGGGTAGACCGGCACCGCACCGTGCTGGCGCGCCTGGGCGAGGACGAACTCGACGACCGAACGCGAGTCGATCGGAGGCTGAGTGTTCGGCATGCATGCGACTCCGGTGAACCCGCCGGCGGCGGCTGCGCGGGTCCCCGTCGCGATGGTCTCCTTCCATTCCTGTCCCGGCTCGCGCAGGTGGACGTGCATGTCGATGAACCCGGGGCACACGCAAAGACCCGCGAGGTCGAGGGTCGTCGCACCGGCCGCCTCGACCCGCTTGGCGACGCGCGCGATGCGGCCGTCCTCGACGAGAACGTCGTGCGCTCCGTCGATCCCCGACGCCGGATCGACGACCCTAGCGTTCTTGAGCAGCAGCTTCACGGTCCCCTCCGGCCAACAGGTAGAGCACGGCCATGCGCACCGCGACACCGCTTCGGACCTGATCGAGAATCACCGAGGCCTCGCCGTCGGCGACGTCGCCCATGATCTCGACGCCGCGGTTGATCGGGCCGGGGTGCATGACGATCGCGCCGGACGCCGCAAGCTTCAGGCGCCGCGCGTCCAGGCCGTAGAACGCCGCGTACTCGCGCAGCGTCGGAAAGAAGCCCCCGAGCATCCGCTCGTGCTGGATCCGCAGCATCATCACGACGTCCGCACCGTCGATCGCCTCGTCCATGCGATGCGTGACGCCGGCGCCAAGCCGCTCGAGGCCCCGCGGCAGCAGCGTCGGCGGTCCGCACAGCACGACCTCCGCCCCCATCTTTGTCAGCAGGTAGACGTTCGACCGCGCGACGCGGCTATGGAGGATGTCGCCGACGATCGCGACCTTGAGTCCCGTGAAGCGCTCCTTGCGCCGGCGGATGGTGAACGCGTCGAGGAGGGCCTGCGTCGGATGCTCGTGCGCGCCGTCGCCCGCGTTCACGATCGGCGTGTGCCCGTGCTTCGCGAGGAAGTGCGGCGCTCCCGCCTCGGAGTGCCGCAGCACGATGAAGTCGGGAGACATCGCCTCGAGGTTGCGGAGCGTGTCGAGGAGCGTCTCGCCCTTGACGAGGCTCGACGTCGACGTCGAGAAATTCAGCGAATCGGCGGAGAGGCGCTTCTCCGCCAGCTCGAACGACGACCGGGTGCGCGTCGACGGCTCGACGAAGAAGTTCACCACGGTCTTGCCGCGCAGGGTCGGGACCTTCTTGATCTCGCGGGTGGCGATGTCGGAAAACCCCTCGGCGGTGTCGAGGATCAGCGTGATCTCCTCCGGGCTCAACGGCTCGATGCCGAGCAGGTGCGGGCTTGCGAGTCTCACGGCCGCGCCTCCTCGCGGGCGTCGCCCCCGCCTTCGGCCTTGACGATCACGACCTCGTCCTCGCCGTCGGTTTCCGTCAGACGAACGTCGACGCGTTCGGTCTCCGCGGTCGGCAGGTTTTTGCCGACGAAATCGGCGCGCACCGGCAACTCGCGGTGCCCGCGATCGACGAGCACCGCGAGCTGGATCTGCCGCGGCCGCCCCAGGTCCATCAGAGCGTCCAGCGCCGCGCGCACGGTGCGCCCCGTGAACAGCACGTCGTCGACGAGGATGACGACCGCGTCGTCGAGGTCGAAGGGGATCTCGGTGCGCCGAAGGACCGGATGGTCGGCGATCCTCGACAGATCGTCGCGGTAGAGGTTGATGTCGAGCACACCCACCGGAGGCGCGGTGCCCTCGATGGCGCCGAGTCGCACCGCGAGCCGGCGAGCCAGGGGAACCCCGCGCGTCTGGACTCCGACCAGACCGATCGCGCGCAGGCTCTTGTTCCGCTCGAGGATTTCGTGGGCGATGCGCGTGAGCGATCGATCGATGGAGGCAGCGTCCAGCACCCGGATGCGCGTGGACTTACCCATGGCCCCACACTCCTTTCGGCCTCACGGGGCCGGATTCAAGGAAGGCTCGCCGGGAGCGGGCGCATGCTAGCATGACGAGCCCGATGGTTCAGGACTTCACCGCGCCCGTGCTTCGTAACGTCGACCTCGGACGCGGGAATTGGCTGCTCGAGTTCGAAGCTCCGAGCGACGCCCTCGCGATGCGTCCGGCGCAGTTCTTCATGATCGGCGCCCCCGGTTCGGACGTCCTGCTGCGCCGCCCGTTTTCCGTCTGCGGTCTCCCCGGGACTTTCGCGGACGGGAACGCGGGCGCCGTGCAGGTGCTGTATCGAGTCTTCGGGCGCGGTACCAAGCTCCTCGCGTCCCTGGGGACGGGAACCCCGCTTCACGTGCTCGGTCCACTCGGCCGGGGATTCGCGGTCCCGGTGGGTAAGGACGCCAAGATCGTCCTCGTCGCGGGCGGAATCGGCTGCGCGCCATACCCTGCCTTTCTCGCTGAATTGGAACGGGAAGGGCGGCGCGCGACGATGATCTACGGGGCTCGCTCGTCGGACGAGTTGCCCCTGCTCGACTGGTTCCGCGAGCGGTGCGACGCCGTCGTGGTCACGACCGACGACGGGTCGCTCGGAACCCGGGGGTTCGTCACGGGGCCTCTCGCGGCGATGCTTCGCGCGCCGGACCGCGAGCGGCTCCACGTCTACGCCTGCGGACCGACTCCCATGTTGAAGGCCGTAGCACAGATGGCGCTCGCGTCCGGGGTCGTCTGCGACGTTGCGCTCGAGGCGCCGATGGCGTGCGGTTTCGGAGTTTGCTTGGGCTGCGTCGTGCCGACCCACGCAAGTCCCTTAGGATCCGTCGCGTACGAGCGGGTGTGCGTCGAGGGCCCGGTGATGCGCGCGGAACGCGTCGCATGGTGACCCCGGATCTGTCCGTCACGATCGGATCGGTCCGGCTCAAGAACCCGGTGCTCACCGCGTCGGGAACGTTCGGCTACGGCCTCGAGTTCCTCCCGTTCCTGCGGCTGGCCCAGCTCGGCGGGATCGTCACGAAGGGCCTCTCGCCGCGGCCACGAAAAGGGAATCCGCCCGACCGCATCGTCGAGACCCCCGCGGGCATGCTGAACGCGATCGGGCTGCAGAACGTCGGCGTCGATGCGTTCCTCGAAGAGAAGCTCCCGGCGCTCCGCGAACACGACACCGCGATCGTCGCGAACGTCTTCGGAGAGACGGAGGCCGAATACGTCGAGGTCTGCGAGAAGCTCGATGCCGCGACGGGCGTCGCCGCCATCGAGCTGAACGTGTCCTGTCCGAACACCGAAGCCGGAGGGATGCTCTTCGGCAACGATGCCGCGTCCCTCGCGCGCATCACGCGGGCCTGCCGGCTGAAAACGCGCCTCCCGCTTTGGGTGAAGCTGTCGCCCAACGTCACCGACATCCGCGAGGTCGCCAAGGCCGCCGAGGCCGAAGGAGCCGACGCGCTCTCGCTCGTCAATACGTTCGTCGGCATGGCGATCGACGTGGACAAGCGGAGGCCTGTGCTCGCCAACGTCAGCGGGGGCCTCTCCGGCCCGGCGATCCGCCCCCTCGCGGTGTGGATGACGTGGCAGGTCGCCCGCGCGGTCTCGATCCCCATCGTCGGGATGGGAGGCATCATGAACGCGCGCGATGCCGTCGAGTTCATACTCGCGGGAGCGACCGCCGTGCAGGTCGGCACCGCGAACTTCGTCGACCCTCGCGCCGCGGTCGTTGTCGTGGAGGGGCTCGCGCGGTGGATGGCGGAACGCGACGTGCCTTCGGTCCGCGAGCTCGTGGGGGCGCTTCCTCCGGCGCCGGCCGTGCCGGGGTGCGCGTGAGACCCGAGGGGCGCACGTTCGTCGCGCTGGACACCGGCGACATCGGCCGGGCGCGCACGCTGGCGCGGGCTCTCGCCGGGGGCGTTGGCGGATTCAAGATCGGCCTCGAAGCCTTCGTCGCTTGCGGCCCGGCGGTCGTCGAGGAGATACGGGCGCTCGGACACGCCGTCTTCCTCGACTTGAAGTTCCACGACATTCCGAACACGGTCGCGGCGGCTTCGGCGGCTGCGGCGCGATTGGGCGTAGGATTCTTCACCGTGCATGCGTTGGGCGGCCCGGCGATGATCGCCCGCGCGGTCGACGCCAGCCGCGCGGCCGTCCCCGCCGGAGTCGATCCCCCGGTCGTCCTGGCCGTGACGATCTTGACGAGCCACGACGACGAAGCGCTCCGACGCATCGGCATCGACGGCACGTGCGCCGGCGCCGTCCCCCGCCTGGCGGCGCTCGCCCGCGACGCGGGTGCGGGGGGAGTGGTCTGCTCACCCCTCGAGGTCGCTTCGGCGCGCCGCGCCTTCCCGGAAGGCGTGCTCGTCGTTCCGGGCATCCGCCCGGTCACGCACGGACCGCGTCCCTCGGACGATCAAGCGCGTGTGGCCACCGCGGGGGCGGCGGTGAAGGCCGGTGCCGACCGGATCGTCGTCGGCCGCCCCATCACCGAAGCCGCCGACCCGGTCGCAGCCGCAGCGGCGATCGCCGACGACATCCGCCGCACCGCCGGGAGCTAGGGTCCACGGTGAAGGTGACTTTTCTCGGGACCGGCACCTCGACCGGCGTGCCGGTACCCACGTGCACGTGCGACGTCTGTCGCTCGACGGATCCGCGCGATGCGCGTCTCCGGCCCTCGGTGCTCTTGAGCTGGGACGACTTCAGCGTGCTTGTCGACACGTCGACCGACTTGCGGCAACAGGCCCTCCGCCACGGCCTGATGGGTCTGGACGCCGTGTTTTACACTCACGCGCACGCCGACCACATTTTCGGTCTCGACGACCTGCGGATGTTCAACTGGCGGCGCGGAGGCGCGATTCCCGTGTACGGATCGCCGATCACGCTGGACGCGATTCGCAGAACCTTCTGGTACGTCTTCGAAGACGTCGAAGCGGGCGGCGGCAAGCCGCTGCTCGATCTGCACGAAGTCCGCGCGCCGTTTAGTCTCCTGGGGCGCACCGTGATCCCCGTGCCGCTGCAGCACGGACGCCTGCCGATTCTCGGGTACCGGCTCGGGGGGTTCGCCTACCTCACCGACGTGAGCGCGATCCCCGAGGAGTCGTACGCCCTGCTGAAGGATCTGGACGTGCTCGTGCTGAGCGCTCTCCGCCACCGCCCCCATCCGACGCACCTGCACGTGGCGCGCGCACTCGAGGAAGCGGCGCGCATCGGGGCGGCGCGCACGCTGTTCACGCACATCGCCCATGAGCTCGGGCACGCCGCGGTTGCCGCGACACTCCCGCACGGAGTCGAGCTCGCCTACGACGGCCTGTGCATCGAGACCGCGTGAGTGCTCCGGGCGCGGTCCGCGGCGCGCCGGCGCTCGTCGCGGCCGTGGCGCTCGTCACGCTCCTCGCCCGTGCGGCAGGCGGGGACGGCACGGCGATCCCGACCGCATCTCCCCTGACGAACGAAGACATCGTCCGCATGGTCGCCTCCGGGACTCCCGAGCGCGACATCCTCGAGGCCATCAGGACTCGCAACGAGGCCTTCGACGTCGCCGATGACATGGTGTCGGAGCTGAAGCTCGCCGGGGTGTCCGCCTCGATCGTCGCGGCGATGGCGCGGAAGGCTGCCGAGAGCACCCCCCCGGCCGCCCCCGCGGAGCAGTCGACGCGGGGACGCATACGCCTCGTCGTCATGCTCAACCCGGGAGGGGCGGGGCCTCGCACGCTGAAGCTGCCCGTCTGGGCCGACGAGGACGTCAAGGTGCGGCTAAAGCTCCCGAAAGAAAACAAGCAACGCGAGGTCAAGGACCTCGCCGTCTTCCTCGCGTGCTCCTCGCCCGAACACGTCCCCGATCTTTGGCGTTCGAAGACGCCTCTCGGCCGGGACATGGTCTCCGTGCCGCGGCACGAGATGCTCGCCTTCGTCGCGGGTGACACTCCGACCGGAAAGGCGCCGCGCCTGACGCTCCCCGGGCGCATCGAAGCGGACGTCGACGAGACGGAGCCGCACGACTTGGTCCTGGGAGTCGCCGCGCGCATCGGGGACCGCTGGATGCAGCTCGCGTTCGCCAAGCTCCCGAAGGTCACGATCGGCGAGGGACAGAAACCGCTTGCGGGTCGCATCGAACGCAGCGGCCACGCGTTCGATTTCAAGGTCGAGCTCGAGGCGCGGCGCTAGCCTCGCGGCGGCTCAGATTCGCATCGAGACCAGCTTCGAGACGCCCGCCTCTTCCATCGTGACGCCGTAGAGCAGGTTCGCCGCCTCCATCGACCGCTTGTTGTGCGTGATGAGGATGAACTGCGTGTGGTGGGCATATTCGGAGAGCATGCGTGTGAAGCGACCCACGTTGAGCTCGTCGAGTGCGGCATCGACCTCGTCCAACAGGCAGAACGGCGAGGGCTGGTAGCGGAAGATCGCGAAGAGCAGCGCCAGGGCGGCCATCGATTTTTCGCCCCCGGACATCAGCGACACGCTTCCCAAGCGCTTGCCGGGAGGCTGGGCGATCATCTCGATCCCGCATTCGAGCGCGTCGTCTCCGTCCTCGAGGGCGAGATCCGCACGGCCGCCGTTGAACAGGACCTTGAACGTCTCGACGTAGTGACCGCGAATCGTCTCGAACGCCTCGAGGAAGATCTCGCGTGAGCTGCGGTTGATCCTCTTGATCGTCTCGCGGAGCGATGCCATCGCATCGACGAGGTCCTTCTGCTGGCCCGACAGGTGCGCGTGGCGCTCCTCCAGGGCTCGGAACTCGTCGATCGCCATCAAGTTCACCGGGCCGATCGCTTCGACCTTAGCCTTGATCCCGGCGATCTCGGCGTCCAAGGCACGATCGTCGGCCGACCGAAGCGCTTCGTCTCCGACCGCCTCGGCCGCTTCCTCGGCGGTCACGCCGAGCTCCTGGGTGGCCAGTTCGTCCAGGAATTGCCGGTCGGATTCCGCACGGGTCCGGGCCAGCCCGGTTTCCCGAGCCGTCTCTCGCGCGGCGTCCTGACTCGCCCGCTCCGCGGTCAGCAATGCGTCCTGCTCGTGGAGCGCGGAGCGCCGCCTGAGAAGATCCTCCTCCGCCGCTGTCGCCCGGTTCGCCGCCACGCGCCGATGCTCCCACTGGGTCGTGAGCTCGGTTTCCGTCGCGTGCAGGACCTCCACCGCCTCGAGTCCGCGCGCGGCCGCTGCCTCGCGCTCCGATCTCGCGGCGTCGAGACGCGCGACGATTTCCGCCAGGGACTCCGCAAAACGCCCGTGCTCCCGGCGGGCGGCCTCGACCCGCTCCTGGCGGGCGGCGACGTCCGCGCGCGCGGCGGATGCGTCATCGATGCGCGAGCGCAGCTCGGCTTCGTCGGCTTCCAGCGCGACGACCTCGGCGTGAAGCGCCCCTTCGGATCTGACGTGCTCGTCCTCGGCGGCACGAGCACGTTCCGCGGAGTCCTCGCGCTCGGCCGTAAGCCGCGCCACATCGGCGACGACGGCCTGGAACTCTTGCGCGAGAACTTCGAGGCGGCGGGCCGCGCGCTCCTTCTCGTCGTCGGTGCGCAGGAGCTGTGTCTCGAGCTCGTTCCCGCGCTTGTCTTCCGTTTCGAGCGCGCGCCGCCCATCCGCCCAGGCCGACTCCGAACGATCGACCTCGCCGCGCAGCCGCCCGACCTCCGCTTGGAGGGCGTTCGCCCGGGCGGCCGCCTCGGCCAGTTGCGCCTTCGCGTCCGCCATCTTCCGGTTGTGCGCGAGTAGGCCGAGGTCGCCCGCGGTGCGCCCCCCGGCGGCGATCATTCCGGAGGCGTAGACGACCTCCCCCGTTTCGGCAAGGTAGTCGACCGACGGGTGAACGCGATGGAGCGCAAGGGCACTGTCCAGCGAATCCACCAACACCGCGTCGCCGATGCACGAGCCGACGAACCCGTCGTCCGCGCGAAACCGGAGGCGATCCTTGAGGCGTCCGATCACGCGTGGGTCGTCGCGCACCGCGTCCGGAAGCGGTGCTCGGCCGTTCCCCCCCCCGCCCGAGCCAGCCGCTCCGGCCGTCCGGGTCTTGCTCAGGAGCATCGTGCGCCCCGCACCCTCGGCGCGGATCAGCCGGGCCGCACGGGTCGCATCGGCGTCGTCCTCGACGACGACCGCGGGGAGAATGCCCTGAAGGTACGCGTCCGCCGCCCCTTCGATCTCGCGGGAGGCTTCGACGAAATCCGCGACGACCCCTGCCGTGCGCACGCCCGCTGTGACGCCCCCCGTGAGCAGCAGACGGACGCCGTCCGACACGCCCGCGAACCGCGTCGCGACGTCTTCCATCGTGCGCAACGCGCTCGACTCCGAGCTCTCGCGATCGCGCGCGGCGGCGAGTTGCTCCAGGGCCTCGGCGTGCCGCCCACGCGCGCTCGACAGATCGGCCTCCGCCCGTGCCGTGGATTCGCGAAGCTCCGCGACGGTCGCCTTCTGGCTCTGCGCCCGTTCCAGAAGACCCGCCGCCCCCTCGCTCGTGCGGAGGTGGTCGTCCTGCGCGGCGTCGCGCTCTCTCTCCAGCTGCTGGCGGGACCCGGTCAAGCGAAGGAGGTGCTCCTCGATCGAGCGACATCGGTTCCGCAGCTCGGCGAGGCGGTTCATCGACTCGAACGGTCCACGGCGAAGGATCTCCACCCGGTCGCGACGCCCATCGCGCTCGACGGTGCCCTCGGCGACGACGCGACGGTGAGCTTCGAGACGCTCAGCCGCGGCGCACAGCTCGGCCTCCTCGGCGGCGAGGCCCGTCGCGTGGGCGGCCGCCTGCTCACCGGTCGCCAGCTGCCGAAGCTCGAGCGCCGCGATGTCCTCGGCCAAGCGGCGGTCGGCCTCTTCCGCCTCGCCGATGCGCGTGCGGCAGGCGGCGACGGCCGCCTCGCCGCGATCGATCTCGAGCTCGAGCTGGTGGAGCGCCTCGGTTTGCGCCCGGCCGGCACGGACGGCATCCTCGAGCGACGTCCGCTCGGCGACGATTCTCGATTCGAGGGTCGCCAGGCGCGCCGACGATGCGGCTTCCACGGCGAGTGCGGCCGCTTCGGCCTCGCGAAGGCGGGCGAGTTCAGCGTCCAGCCGCCGAGCCTTCGCGCCGAAGCGCACCGACTCTCTCGCGTGCAGCTCGTCGCGAAGACGGCCGTACCGCCGGGCCTTGGCGGCCTGGCGCCTGAGCGAGCCGATCTGGCGGGCCACTTCGATCACGATGTCGTTCACGCGCAGCAGGTTCGCGTGCGTCGCCTCGAGCTTCAGCTCGGCGAGACGCCGCTTGTGTTTGAACCCCCCGATCCCGGCCGCCTCCTCGATGATGAGGCGCCGGTCCTTCGGCTTCGCATTCAAGATCTGGTCGATGCGTCCCTGCTCGATCGTCGCGTAGGTCTGCGCCCCGACGC
>JAYUCM010000118.1:0-5124 GCA_043740355.1 Acidobacteriota bacterium
CCCGGTCATCTCGACCCTCGCCTGAACGACGGAAGCGATACCCTCGCACAGGGTGTCGCCGAGAATCCGTCCTGGGAAACCCCGTTGTTCCGGCTCTTCGACGCGATCGCCGAACGCGACGATGCGGCTCTGCTCGCGGTGTGTCACACGTTCGGGCTGATGTGCCGGTGGCTCCACGTCGCGGACCCGGTCGCGCGGGGACCGGAAAAGGGGGGGAAGAGCGAAGGCGTGCGGGACAACCTGCTCACCGATACGGCGCGATCGCACCCTCTCTTCGCGGCGTTCGCGCGGCGGCTCGGGGATGGCGGCCGGCTACGCGTTCTCGACAGCCGGCTCTACGACCTGATCCCGCGGGCCGACGCTAGACGGCGCGTCGCGATCCTGGCGACCGAGACGCTCGGCGTCGGCGGCCCGCCCGGGGACGCGATGACGATGATGGAGGTCGCGCGCGACGCGTCCGGAAGGATGCCTCGAATCCTCGGTGTGAACCACCACCCGGAGATCACCGATCGAACGAATCTGATGGGGATGCTGAAGGTCAAGCTCGAGCGCAGGGAAGTCACCAAGGAATGGTACGACCATCGCATGAGCACGCTGTCGCGGCAATTCCCCGACGAACACAGCGACACCGAGCTGCACATAACGTCGGATTTCACCTTCCTCGGACCGCTGCGCTTCCACGTGACGCGCGCCGCCCGCCTGCGCGCGGCGGAGCTCGGACGGGAGTTCGGAAGGCACGAAGACGAAGTCGATCGCGAGCTGACCGGGCTGCCGGCGCTGCCCTGAGTCTTCTCCCCGTTCCCCAGAAAGAACTTCGCTTCCGACCCGTTCCAGGGTAGAACACTCTCAATCGATTCCCCGTCGCGTGGATCATTGGACAGGCCGGGCCGACGCGCCCGAGCGAGGAGAGGTCCGCCATGGAATTCATCATCGTGCGCTACAAAGACAAGCGGGACGTCTTCGTCGACAACATGAAGATGGGAAAGACCGGCGAGAAGCTGCGGGTGGGAGAGGGAAAACACACGATCCACCTGGGAGATCCGCGGAATTACGATCCTGCGTGGCGCAGACCGGACGTGCAGGGCACGACTTCGATCAGACCGCTGGAGGTGTGCTTTGAGCCGGCAGTGTGAGCTGCTCTTCGGCGTATTCCTCGTCATGCTCGCCGGGTGCGCCGGCAAGCGCTGGAACGCTCCGTTGCAGCGTGTCGACGTCAACTCCGGCTATCGGTTCCTGCCCCCGATGGGGCCGAAGAACTCGGAGAGCCTGTTCGTCATCCTGACCTTCTCGGGAGGCGGCACCCGCGCGGCGGCTCTCTCCTACGGCGTCATGGAGAAGCTGCGGGACACGAAGGTCGTGGTCAATGGGCAGGAGCGGCGGCTCCTCGACGAAGTGGACGTGATCTCGTCAATTTCCGGGGGGAGCTTCACGGCCGCCTACTATGGTGTGTATCGGGAGCGCCTTTTCCAGGACTTCGAATCGCGGTTTCTTAAGCGCAAGGTACAGCGCGGGTTGATCCTGGGGGTTCTGAGCCCATGGAACTGGCCCCGGTTGTGGACTCCAGGCTTCGACCGCATCGATCTCGCCGCCAAGTACTACGACAAGCACGTATTCGACAACAAGACGTTCGCGGCGCTTCAGGAGCAGAATCGGGCGCCTCTCATCCTCCTCAACGCGACCGACGTGTCGCGCACCAGCCGCTTCGAGTTCACCCAGGACGAGTTCGACCTTTTCTGCTCGGATCTCTCGAAGTACCCCATCGCCCGCGCCGTGGCGGCATCTTCGGCCTTTCCCATCGCTCTCTCTCCGATCACGATCAAGGCCTATCCGCGGGACTGCGGCTACCAGAAGCCCGAGTGGCTGTCCCTCGCACTGGAGGAGCGGCAGAAGGGATCACGGCGCTTCTACGACGCACAGATCACGGATGCCTATCTCGACCCGAAGCTCCGCTACGTCCACCTACTCGACGGCGGCCTCGCCGACAACATCGGACTGCGTGGGCCCCTGCAATCGCTGTTGTCTGCAGAGAGTCCACGCAGCGCGCCGGAAGACGTCGGGGATCGCAGCGTCCTCCAGAAGATCGGCCTGAAGAAGGTCGACACCATTTTGGTGATCGTAGTCAACGCGCGTACCCGGTCGCGGGACAAGCTCGGAAAGCGCGCCAACGCACCCGGAATCGTCCGGACGATCGGGCCCGTGGCAAACGGTCCGATGGGCAACTATTCCTACGAGACGATCGAGCTATTGAAGGAGAGCATGCGTCAGTGGACGACCGACGTTCAGCAGGTTGAAGATTGCCGCGACGTCTTCAAGGAGCACTGCCGTGACGGCGCTTTTCCGGACGACTTCCTGCAAAAGGTCGCGTACTTTCCGGTCGAGCTGACCTTCGATTCCATCTCGGACCAGGCCAAGCGGGAGCGCCTGCAGTCGATGCCGACTTCGTTCCAGCTCAAGCCCGACCAGGTGGACGAGCTGGTCAACGTCGGGGCGGAGCTGTTGGACGACAGCCCCAAGTTCCAGGAGTTTCTGAAGGCGTTCAGCCCGCCGTGACGGGTGCGATCCAAGTCCTCGAGGTGGCCATTTTCATCGACGGCGTGCTCTTGCCGCGCCCGAGATGCGTCTGGTCGTCGTGGTAGTACGCGACAAATTCCGAATCCAAGACGCCGTTGGCGTCGCAAAACCCTTATAAACACTGCCAAAAATAGCCATGGCCGTTTTGCCGGAGTTCGCCGCCGATCTCCCGGAGCGACGGCGGGCGCAGCCGCGGTACGCGATCAACTCCGAAGCTGAATCAACGCAAGCAACGCTCGCTCTGCGCGGTCGAGGCCCGTGCCCCGGTGTCGGATCAAGACCTCGGGGTGCGTGATCGCGTGCGTCACGACTTCGCCTCGCTCGAACGCGCGCAGGACAGCCGGGTGGATATAGGAGCTCCGGCAAATCTCGTCGGTGTTTCCCAAGTGGGCCGCCGTCTCGCGAATGGCTTGGGCCGCCACGCGTCGACGTGACCGGCCCTTGGGCGCGGGGGCCTTCAGCCGCGCCAACGCACCCGCGCAGATCAACGTGGCTGCCCACGTGCGGAAGTCCCGTGCGCTGAATTGCCGGCCCATCACCTGCTTGATGTACCGGTTCACCTGTCGACGAGTCACGTCGGCGACGCGAGCTCCCTCCTCTCGATACTTGAACACCTCAACGCCCGGAAGACTCAGCATGGCGGCGACGATCCTCGCGAGCATGCGGTTCGTGAACTCGTGTTGCTGGCGCTGGCCGTGCTTGCCGCGATAGTCGAATCGAACGCAATCCCTATTCACCGTGACGTGCCGGCCACGGAGGGTCGCGAGCCCGAAGCTGCCGTTCTCCGAAGCGTACTCCTCGGAGCCTGCACGCACGAAGCACGTGGCGATGACGGCCACCGCGCACGCGAGCGCCTTGTCGCGAGGCAGTCCGGGCAGCCGGAGGTCGCGCCTGAGCGCGCGCCGCAGCGCGGGAACCGCCTCGGCGAACGCGGCTAGGCGATCGAACTTTGCCCTCGCTCGCCGGGCCGCATGCGACGCAGCATAGAGATACTGCCAGCGACCTGCCGCGTCCAGGCCCACGGCCTGCACCGGTGCGCTCGGCGAGCGGGCGATGAACACTTCGGTCCACCCCGCCGGGACTTCGAGGCCGGTGATCCGGCGACGCTCCGCAGCCGAGACGGCCCCACCGCGGATGCGGCGGTAACGGAATCCGTTGCGTGGACCGCCCGAGCGGTGGATACCGGTCGACTGCAACTCTTCGCGGATGGTGATGGCGGAACCCGACGACCGTCCTTCGCCGCAACCCAACCGGGACGCCGTCGTGAGGCGATCTCTAGGCAAGTGACGACCTCGCATCCGCGTGAAACGACCCGATCCTACGCCCGTCCCCCGTTCTGGGAGAGCTTCCCGAGTGCGCCTACCGTCGGCCCATGCCGTATCATCCTGCGATGCGACGCTGGCTCCTCCGACTCGGCCTCGTCCTCGCTCTCGTCGCCATCGGCGTCCTCCTCCGCTTCACCGTCTTCAAACCCGATCCCGTCCCGGTGACCGTTTTCATCGTCGCGCGCGGGCGCGTGGACGAGACGGTCACCAATAGCAAGGCGGGGACCGTGAGGACCCGTCACCGCGCGCGCCTGAGCACCGAGGTCGGCGGCCGCGTCGCGGAGATCGCCGTGCACAAAGGGGACCGGGTCAAGACGGGGGACATCCTCGTCCGGATCGACGACACCCAGTATCGGGCTCAGCTCGCCAACGCCGAGCAAGCGCTCACGGCGGCGAGAGAAGGGGAAAAGGAAGCTTGCCTCGCCCAGGGGCTGGCCGAGCGGGACTTCGGTCGGGCGCAAGAACTCGCGCGCGGCGGGATCGTGTCGGCCGAACGACTCGACCAGACGGGGAGCGGCCGCGACGTCTCACGCGCCTCGTGCGAAGCGGCGCGGGCGCGCGCGGGGCAGCTCGGCTCGCAGCTCCAGGTGGTGAAGGCGGAGCTGGCGAAGACGGTCGTGCGCGCCCCCTTCGATGGGGTCGTTGCAGAGCTGACGGTCGAGCAAGGCGAATGGGTCACCCCCTCGCCACCGGGTATCCCGATGCCGGCCGTCCTCGACCTCCTCGACCCTGATTCGATCTACGTGAGCGCGCCCCTGGACGAGGTCGATCGCGAGAAGGTCGCGGTCGGGCAACCGGTCCGGATCACACTCGACGCGTTCCCCGGAAAGACTTTTGCCGGCAAAGTGTCGCGCATCGCGCCTTACATCCTCGACGTTGCGGAGCAGAGCCGCACATTCGAGGTCGAAGCGGGCTTCGACGACGCCGGTTTCGCGCGGACGCTTCCTCCGGGAGCGTCCGCCGACGTCGAGGTCATCCGCAGCGCGCGCGACGGGGTCCTGCGCATCCCGACCTACGCGCTGGTGGAGGGGAAGAAGGTCCTCGTCGTCGCGAGGACGTGTCCGTCCGAGGGCGGGCTGGGCGGAAAGGTAGCGAGCCTCCTGACCGCAAGCGGAGATTGCCTCGTCACGCGGACCGTGCGAGCCGGCCTCAAGAACTGGGAGTTCGTCGAGGTCACCGAGGGGCTGAAGGAAGGGGAGCGCATCGTCGTCTCGCTCGACCGCGCCGA
>JAYUCM010000119.1:0-5117 GCA_043740355.1 Acidobacteriota bacterium
ATCGTGAACTTGCGTTGGATTCCGCAGGACCAGTTGGTCAAATCGAATTTCCTCCAGGTCGTTCAGGATCCGGGACGCGACGAGTACTTGCTGAGCCTCTCCCTCAACGATCCGACGAACATCGACGTCTTGAACTGACCGTTCGGCCGGCGCCCTCGCGCCCTCGCGCCTCGTAACGCAAACGGCCCGCGGGTTCCCGCGGGCCGTGGTGTTTTCGGAATAGAGAAGAGCCTCAGCGAGCGGGGCAGCTCACCAGAATCTCGACCCTGCGATTCCTGGCGTAGGCCTCGGGGCTCGTCCCCGGATCGAGCGGCTTCTGCTTGCCCCAAGGAACCGTCTTGGCGTGCATCGGATTGATCGCGCCGAGGTTAACGAGCCGGTCGAGAACGGTCTTGGCGCGGCGCTCGCTCAACGCGATGTTGTACCCGTCGGATCCGGTCGCGTCGCAGTGACCCTCGATGCTGACGTCCAGCCCGGGTCCCAGTCCGCTGCCCTTGATCGCCCCGTTGATCGAGTCGACCTCCGATACGGCCGACGTGTTGAGCGTCGAACGATCCAGGTCGAAATGCGCATGCGACGACGCAAGCTGGTCTTTCAGAACGACGCACGGATCGGGCGCTGCCGGAGGGGGCGGAGGCGCCGGCGCGCTTGGCGGAGTCGCGTCCACTTTCATCGTGAGCGTGTCCGGCGGTGGGCCGGGGGTGGAAGCCATCGGCGGGGGAGGTGGCGTGGTCGCCGGCTTGGCCTTCCCCGCGCAGCCCACCGCGGACAACGAAGCACCTAGAACGACCCCGGCAGCGAGCAGAGACCACGTTTTGGTGTGCATGTCATTCGACCTCTGCCCTAGTCGGTATTGGCGTTCGGACTGGGTTTCTTCTTACTCGACCCGCCGCCGCTCAGCGCGAGGGCCGCGATCGCGCCCGCTCCGAGCACGATTCCGATAATCGGACCGGGCCTTTTCCACCACGGAACCCCGCCCTTTTTCCTTTTCTTGTCTTCATCGTCAGGGCGGGCTTTCGAGGCGACCACCGGTCTGGGTGCCGGCGCGGGAGCCGGCCTGGCAGCCGGTGGTGCCGAGGCTACCGCGGTGGTCGGGGGCGGAGCCACGGCGGGAGAAGCGGCGTTGCTGAACTTCACGTCGAGCTTGCTCACGCCCGCGACACGAACCGGAATCGGCGGGACATTCTGAACCGGGAGCTTCGTCCCGTCCGGGGCAGAGACGGAGTCAAGCTTGTACCGTCCACCGGTCGGAACGGAGACCTGGTATTCGCCGGTCGCGCTGGTCGGGCCGCTCCGGAATTCTTTCCCGCTCACAACGTCCTTGAAAACGACGGTGAACCCCTCGGCGAACGAGTTGTCCGGGGCCATCACCGCCCCGGAGAACGTGGCTGTTTCGGCCGCGAGGACGGGCGCGACGAGCCCCAGGGTCATCGCGAAGACCGTCGCAACCGCTACCGCGCCACGAATCCGGATGGAACACCCCACGAGCTGTCTGATCATTTCGATGTTCTCCACGGTGACACAGCCCCCCGGCGGAGCCGATGAACAAATCCGGACATCCCCGCAGGGATGCGTACCAGCTAGATTCTCGGGATGTGAGGTGGCGGAGTCAAGAAAATTCGGATTCAATCGCCGCCGGCGGGCGTCTCGCCAGGGAGAGTCACGCGAATGAGCGAATCCGGGGCGAGAACGCGATCGCCGTCAGATGGTTCGATCGTGTTTCTGTCCTATGACCCGAACGTGCCATCATTCCGCTATCGACTGGCTCCTGCCATCGATCAACTGCGTGAGATGGGGTGGCCAAGCACGGTGCTGCGGCTGCCGAGCGGCCGCTACGGCCGGCGGTTGTTCGCGATCCGCGCCGCCCTGCGCGATGCGCCGGCGGTCGTCGTCGCGAAAATAAACCTGACGCCGCCGGAACCATGGATGCTGCGGAACTGGTCGCGCCGGGTGGCTTTCGACATTGACGATGCGATCTACCTTCGCCGTCCGCGCGCACTGGGACTTCCCCCGGGGGATTCCCGGTGGCGGCGACACAAGTTTGCGTCGACATGCAGCGCCACCGACCTGGTGATCGCGGGCAATGAGACGCTGGCCAGGGCCGCGGCGTTGCACTCGAAGAGGGTAGAAATCGTGCCGACGCCTGTGAACGTACGGAGCTACCGTGTTGCGGAAATCGATCCGGCACGACCTCCGACTCTCGTCTGGGTCGGGCGGCCCGAGAATCTCGATTACCTCGAGATGGTCCGCCCGTCGCTCGTCAAACTTGCTCGTCGCTGGCCCAACCTTCGGCTCAGGATCATCTGCTCGGAGTTTCCACAGTGGCAAGACGTCACGATCGAGCGCGTGCAGTGGAGTCCCGAGAACGAGATCGAAGCACTCGCCACCGCCGACGTCGGCCTCATGCCCCTGGCGGACGACGAGTGGACGCGCGGCAAGTGCGCGTTCAAGCTGCTGCAATACGCAGCCGCCGGCCTGGCCTGCGTCGCATCGAACGTGGGCGCTAATCGCGAAGCCGTACTGCACGGCGCGAGCGGCTTCCTGGCCGATACGCCGGACGATTGGGAGAACTCGCTGGCGACTCTGCTCGCGGCGCCGGACCTTCGAGCGGCTTTCGGCAGGCGCGGGCGCGAGCACATCGAGGCTTGCTACGACGCAACCGTCATCAGCCGGCGGACGGCCCGGTTGCTGGCGGAGCTGGCGGCCTGAGAACCTGTCCCTCCACGCGCCTCTGGATCTCCCAGAGCTTGGCGTACTTCAGCGCGGCGTAGTCCGCCTCCATGAAGGCGATGATCAGACCCTCGGCCCCGTCGAGGAAGCCCAGCTTCAGGGCATAGGTCTTCAGAAAGCGCCCGGCGCTGTGGGCGAAAATCTTCCAGGCGCTCCCGCGCTTGCCGCGCTCGTTCTCGTTCAGGGCACCGCCCTTGCTGAAGCGGTGGATCTTCCGGGCGTAATCGTCCAGGCTACGGTAGGTGTGGTGGAGCAACGCCCCGCGGCAACGCCCCGGCCGTCCGTCGAGCTCGACCCGCGAGTGGACGTGCCGCTCCTGATACCGCCCTTTGTCGCGATGGTAGAGGCGCAGGACGTGGTCGCTTCCCCACGTGCCGTGGCGGATCTCCCGCCCTAGGAAGAAGTTCCTGCGCCGCACCTCGTAGCCGTGACGGCTGGGGTCGCGCAGGAGCCCCCGGATCTCGTCGGCGAGCTCGGGCGTCACCCGTTCGTCGGCGTCGACCACCATGACCCATGGGTGCTTGGCTTGCGGGACCGCCCAGTTGTTCTGGGCGCCGTGGCTCCAGAACTCGTGCTGCAGGACGCGCGTAGCGTGGCGGCGCGCGATCTCGGGGGTCTTGTCCGTGCTGAAAGAGTCGACGACCAGGATCTCGTCGGCGAACTGCACGCTCTCCAGACACTCGGCGATCATCGCTTCTTCGTTGAAACAGGGGACGATCACGCTGAGCGGTGCTTTCGCGGTTCGTACGTCGGGCGCAGTCATGCAGCGGACTCTAGTCCACCATGGGTTCCGCGCCAACACTGTAATTATTATGAGTTAACTCGGCACGATCCCTTCAAGACGTTTCCACACGCTCGCGGGCCCTTGACCGTTCGCGGTCGATTTGTCACCATGTGAATGAGTATTCATTCGACGACAAAGGCTATGACACTCCAAGCCGTTCCCGACCACTCCGAGGAAAGACGCCGCCAGATCCTGCGCGCGGCGATGACGTGCTTCGCCAGGCGCGGATTCCACCCCACGACGATGAACGACATCAGCGTGGAGGCGCAGATCAGCGTCGGGCTCATCTACCGCTACTTCGACAGCAAGGACGCCGTGATCACCTTCATGGCGAGCGAGCACTTGGATGAACTCCGCCACGTTCTCGAGCAAGCGCGCCGCGCGCCCACGTTGTTCGAAGCGCTCGAGCTGGTCTCGATCCGCCACTGCGAAGAACAGCCCGAGCACCTTCACGTCGCGTTCGTGGCGGACCTCTTCGCCGAAGCGGCCCGCAACGAGCAGGTCAGGGTGCTGGTTCGCGACGTCACGCAGTTTTTTATCGACAGCGTCACCGACCTCATCGCCGCTTCGGAAGAGGCGAAAACGGTGCCTCCCGGGATCGTCCCCAGGACCGCGGCCGAGATCATCGTCGACTCGACGCGCGGCATGATGATCCGCGCGATCGCCGACTCGTCCACGCTGACCGCATCCCAGATCCGTGAGCGCCAACTCGCAATGCTCCGCACGCTTTGGCCGCTCCTTTTTTCGCGTATCGCGCCCGCGGCGCGCGTCGAGCAGGTTCAGCCATGAAGAGAAAAATCGCCATCGCCGTCTCCGGGCTGCTCGTCGTCATCGCGGTGCTCGCGGGCGTGAAGGCCCTCCAGATCCGCGCGCTCATCCAAGCGGGAGGCGAGTTTTCGGTTCCCGCGGAAACCATCAGCGCGACCGAGGTGCGTCAAGAGACGTGGGAATCCCTGCTCCCGGCAGTCGGCTCGGTGACCGCGGTGCAGGGCGTCGAGCTGCGCGCGGAGCTTGCCGGAACCGTGCGCGGGATCACGTTCGCGTCGGGTGGAACGGCGGCCAAAGGGGAACTCCTCGTGCAGCTCGACACGTCCACCGAGGAAGCGCAGCTGCGATCGGCGGTGGCGCAGGCCGAGCTGGCCCGCCTCAACCTCGTGCGCGCGCGCGACCTGCGGGCGCAGGGGGTGATCTCCCAGTCGGATTTCGACAGCACCGAAGCGGCGTCCCATCAGACGGACGGCCAGGCGGACGCCATCCGGGCTACGATCGCCAAGAAGACGATCCGCGCGCCCTTCGCAGGACGGCTCGGCATCCGTTCGGTCAACCTCGGCCAGTTCGTGCACGACGGCGACGCGATCGTCTCCCTCCATTCGCTCGACCCCGTCTATGTGGACTTCAGCCTCCCCGAGCAGCAATTGGCTCAGATCCAGCGGGCGATGGCGGTGCGCATGACGACCGACGCGACACCCGGCCGGGTGTTCACGGGGAAGGTCACGGCGCTCAACCCCGAGGTCGACCCGTCGACGCGCAACATCAAGGTGCAAGCGACCGTGGCCAACGCGTCCGGCGAGCTCCGCCCCGGCATGTTCGCGCGCGTGCAGCT
>JAYUCM010000120.1:0-5115 GCA_043740355.1 Acidobacteriota bacterium
TCCCGATGATGTAGTAGTAACCGGTCCCCGGTGCCGGCGTCACTCCGTCGTTGATCGTCCTCGCCGTGTTTTCGGTGTCGAAGCACGTCTCGTTGTACGCGAACGGGACACCGCCGCCGAACGTCCCCCGGTACACGTTGTACGTCGGCGCTTGATACGCGTGAAGCCACTTGAGCGTTGCGTTCAATCCCGCCTTGTCGAGGCGCAGCGAGCTCGAGACGCGGTCCGGAAGCTGGCTGATCGCTCGAGCAAGCGGCGCGCAATCGGAGGCGTCGGGAACTCCGTCGTTGTCGTCGTCCGTATCGAGGTAGTCGGGAGTCCCGTCTCCGTCGAAGTCGGGCGAAAACTCGAACGCCCCCATGTCCACCGTGGCGGTGCCGTTGTAGTCCTTGTCCTGAACCCTCGGGGCGCCGTCGTAGTCTGTAAGCGCCGCCACCGTGTTGTCGCCGACCTCGATCACCGGGCTCGCCGTCAGCAGGTGATAGTTCGGCGGGACGCCGTTGCGGTTGACGTAGAGCGGATCGACGGAGATCCCCCCGTTGACACCGATGTAGTCCGCGTCGGTCTTCGCGCCGCCCACGTTGGTCGGTGTGTTTCCCCAGATGTCGTTGAAGCGCACCGTCAGATTGGCGCCCGTCGCGACGTAGATCCCCCCGGCCACACCGGTTCCCGTCGCTTGGTTCGACGTGACGAGGTTGTTGACGAACTCCGCGAAATCCCCCGGGTTGGTGTTGGCGGCGCAGTAGATCCCCCCCCCGTGGAGGGACGCGTTGTTGTTGTGGATGGTGTTGTTGTAGACCTTCACGCGCGTGGTGTCGGTTCCAATCGCGCCGCCGTCGACGCTGCCGTTGATGTCGAAGATGTTGTTGTCGATGGTCGCGCGCGACGCATCGATGCCGAATCCGCCGCAGGCGATGCCGGCGCCGTAGTCCGCGGCGTTGTTGTCCGTGATCAGGTTCCCGCTGATCTTGGTGTCCTGGACCGAGACGCGGCTGTACATCGCGATCCCGCCGCCATCGCCGAATTGGTTCAACGTCGCCGGGTTCCCCGCGCGGTTCGTCTTGATCGTGTTCGCAGTGACGATCGGCGCCGCGTTGAAGCCGATGTAGATGCCCCCGCCGTCCCCCTCGCTGCTGTTGTTGGCATTCGAACCCGCCGGCGGGTCGGCGGCGTTTCCCTCGATGAGATTGTTCGTGATCACAGGTCGAGGCGGCGCGTTTTGGTCGACCCCGTTGATGTAGATCGCGCCGCCGTAATAGAGCTTGTAGGAAGGGTGGCTGACCGTGTTGCCGACGAGCTCGTTCCGGGTGATCACCGGGGACGAGCCGTACACCAGGATCCCCGCGCCGATCTTCGCGAGGAGCGACGGCTGGTCCTTGCCGCCGCCGGTATTCGTGATGTGGATCCCCTCGATGCGGCTGGTCGTTCCCGCGGCCGAGGGGAAATACACCGCCGAGCAGTTGGGCTCGGCTCCGATCGTGCAAAAATCCGTACCGGGACACGGCTTCCCCGTCGCGTCGAGCGTCGTCACGGCGGGGCCGTCGGTCGAGATGATCGAGATGTTCGCGGTGACGCGGATCGCCTCGTGATAGGTCCCGGGAAGCACGTTGATCGTGCCGCCGGTCGTCTTGATGTTGCAGATGGCCGTCTGGATCTTGCAGTAGGGGTTTCCGAAGGTCCCCGTCCCCGTCCCCGCGCAGTCATCGACCCACACCGTGGCCTGAGCTCGCGCCGGGAGGCACCCGATCACGACGACGAGCAGCAAGAGAGCGTGAAGTGCGCCCCCCCTCGCCGAGTCAGTCCGCATGCGCCGCTCCAGGGGGATGCGTCTCCCCAACAGTTGGATATGCAAGAACTCCCCCCGTGCCCGGGTCCTTATACGGTGAACCGGGGTTCGCGACAAGGCCCAGCAGGGCACTGCGCGACGCTTTACGCCCCGCCTGGGGGGCAACTATCGGGTGGCGCGCAAAAGTTCGTCGGCCTGGGACTTCAGCGCGGTATCTTCCAAGACAGTTGCCGCCCGAGCTGCCCTCGTTATTCTGCCCCCGCCGCACCCAGCGGCGGATCATCTCGAATCGGAACTTGTCGGGGCTTTCGGTCGTCCGAACGAGCGCCGCCAGGACCGTAAGGGGATCTTTGCCGGGTCCCTGAAGCATGGCCATGTTCGCGTCCTGGGTGTCGAGGTAGAGGGACTTGGGAGCCGCGAATTCGACGAGACCATTGTCGTCGGTGTTGAGCGTGGCCCGATCGAGGACGCTGGCGAGCGCCGCACCACCGGCCTGGAGCATCGCTGCCATATCGACGGCGCTCTGCACGCCGACCCGTGCCAGATCCGCACGGACCCAGAGCTCGGACGACCGTCGTTCCAGTGCATCGACATCGAACACCAGCGGGTGGTCCGAGCCGAGCACCAGCAAGTCGATGCCGTTCAACGTCTCGAAGACGAGGACGTGGGGAAACGCTCGATGGAACCCGGCGAGGATGGATTTCAGGGTTTCCGGAGTGAGCGAGTAGGTCTGGACCCACTGACCGAAGACACCTCCGCGACGCAGGCGAGATCTCGCGATCCGGAAGAAGTCCTCGGTGAAGAGATTCGCCGCGACGGTCATCCAAGGGTTCGACGGCTCGGAGACGATGACGTCGTAATCGACCGGATTGAATTGCAGCTCGTTGCGCGCGTCGTTGATCGAGACGGTTACGCGCGGGTCGTCGAGCACGTCGTTGTTGTAGCGCTGGAACCGGCGCGCGGCTTCGACCATCGCACCCTCGACCTCGACCACGCGGATGCGTTCGACCGGATGTGTCGCCGCCGAGCCGGCGGTAATGCCGCTCGCGAGCCCCACGATCAGGACGTCGCGTGGCGCGGGGTGGAAGAGCAGGGGGAGATGCCCCAGCATGACCTGGGTCTCGAGATCCACATGCGAGGACGCGTCGATCTTCCCGTTGACGGCGAGGTACATGTTGTCGATCCCGAGTTGCCGCGCGACAAGAATCGATGCCGTGAGACCGTCGCGGGCAAAGATGAGCTCGCTGGTCGTCCGGAATTGCCGCCGGAATTCATCCCATCCCTTCGACGCTTCCACGTCTTGGACGTTCATGTAGACGCCGCTGTTCATCATCAGCACGTCCCATCCCGGGCGGAAGGCAACGCAGAAGAGCGCCGAGACGACGCAACCCACGACCCACCCGCGCCGATGCCGGTGGGCGCCAGCGGTTGAGACCGGGAGGAGTGCCGCGCCAAGCAGAAGCTGGCCAATGGCCACGCCGAGGAGGGTCGCCCCGACGCCAAGGAACGGAATCAAGAGGAATCCCGCGCAAGCCGCTCCGACGATCGTGCCGATCGTGTTCGCGGCGTAGATCCGACCCACCGAGGAGGCGACTGACTGCCTCCCGCGTCCCACCGCGTCGAGGACGAGCGGGAAAACCCAGCCCAAGGCGTAGGTCGTCGGGAACATCACGAACGAGGCGATCCCCAACTGCGCGAGCCACCAGCCCTCCGGCGACGGCCTCAACCGGAAGTAGGTCTCTGCGAAGAGCCGTGGAAGCGTCTGTATCGCGTGCGCGGCCGCGAAGGAGAGCAGGCCCGCGGCGGCGAGCACAACGGCGAGTACGCCGCGCGAATCAGCGATCCGTCTGCGTTTCAAGAATTGCGCCGCGCTGCCCGCGCCGGAGGCGAGACCGAGGAGGAACGCGGTCAGCATGGATGCGTAGGCGTAAACCGAGCTTCCCAGCACGAGTGCCATGCCGCGAGTCCACGCGACCTCCAGCACCATCGCCGCGAATCCCGACGCCGCGAACGCCAGCAGCAAGGTTCGCGAAACGCGAGGGACGGGCGCGGGGTAAACGGCGCTCTCGGCGGATGGGCCTTCGGCCCCGTTGGCGGGTCGTCCGGCGATCCAGGCAACGATCCCGACGACCGCGTTGAGCGCGACGTTGGCCATGAGCGTACGTTTCATGCCCAGCGCCGGCAACGCGACGAAGGCAGCGGCAATCGTGCCGGCCACGGCTCCGAAGGTGTTGATAGCGTAAAGAGCCCCCACGCTGGCGCCGACGCTTCGCGTCGTCCGTGCGGCGACGCGGGACAGGACGGGAAGCGTCGCGCCCATCAGCGTCGTCGCGGGGAGGATCAGGATCGCGAGGAACTTGATGAATCCGAACAACGCGAAGTGGCGATCGGCGCCGAGTCTCCACGCGATCTCGAGCAAGGATGTCGCTCGATCGAGGAGCCAGGGAATCGTGATGGCATAGGCGGTGATCCCGAGCTCGAGCTTGCCGTAGGTCCGTAGCCCACGATCCCGCCAGCGGTCAGCGCTCCGTCCGGCCCAGTACGACCCCAGCGCCAAACCACCCATGAAGGTCGACAGAACCGCGCTCGTGGCGTATGCGGTCGCGCCGAAGATGAGCGTGAGCCGCCGCAGCCAGACGACCTGATAGACGAGCCCAACAGCACCCGACGCGAAAAAAAGAACGAAGACAACGACATCGGAGCGGCGCGATCCTTCTCTACGATGGGTTTCGATGGATCGAGTCCGAGGAGGTCTGGTCCCAAGTGCGTCAACGAGCGCCGCGCTCCTCAGGGTAAAAACAGAAACGCCATCGCGATCGCGATGGCGTTTCTTGAAATCCCCGGACGGGAAAACGGCTTATAGCGGCTCGGTCGTGGTCTTGCTGTGCCCCTTCTTCTTGCCGTGGCCGTTGCCGCTGTTGCCCGGATCGCCGCCCTGGCTATTGATCGTGACCGGGTTGCCGACGGTCCGCGCGCCGAGCTGGCTGCCGAAACTCGCCATGAACGTGTTCAACTGCGTCTCGCTGATCAACTGCGACGGCCGTTCCGTCGTCACAGCCACGCCGAGCGCATTCGAGATCGACGTCATGTCGCCTTCGGTAAGGCTCTTGTCGAGCGCGAGCTTGGGCAGGTTGATCCCCGCACCACGGAGGCTGGCTTCGGCCGAAGCCACATCCACCGCTACGAGGTGCTTCGCCTGTGCGAGCTCCGTGTAGAAACGGCCGACGGTCACATTTCCGGCGAAGGCTGGTGCCACCACCGTACCGACCGCAAGCACCGCGATCATTCCGAACCGATTGACTCTCCTCATCGAAGTGACCTCCCCGCTC
>JAYUCM010000121.1:0-12470 GCA_043740355.1 Acidobacteriota bacterium
AGGCGATGTCGACCAAGTGCTTGAAATGCGAGGAGGAATCCAAGGTTTCTCCCTACGTCCCGGGGGTGAGAGGCACGTCAACGAAGGTGATGAAGCCGCCATTTCTCGTCGTCATACTGAAAGAGTACGCGCGGAGCAGAAACAGGAGCCATGGGGTAAAACCCCACCCGGACCGGTCCGCGAGCAACTCACGCCGGGCGTGAATCGTCCATGGATCTCGCGGTGAAGCCAAGACCGTCGAGGGTTGTCGCCGCGCGACCGGGGCGGCCCGCTCGCGGGAGACGCGCCGGCTGGTAGCCGCCCGAGAGCCGATTGCCCAGTGCACGGCCGGCCCAGATCCCGGGGGCCTCGAGGTAGCGGTACAAGAACAACGATGCCGTGATGGTCGCGGCGGTGGTCAACGCCAGGAGGATCGAAAAATGGGCCCCGCGGCTCAATTCCGGCGCCCACCTGAGCAGGGCGTGCTGAATGACCGCCAGCAGCAACATATGGCTCAGATAGATGCTGTAGGAGACGCGACCCAGGCGTAGAGCGACGCGATTGGTGAACAGGGACGACGCGATTCGCCACGAAAACGTCGAACGATGCTCCAGAATCAGACCGAGGAAGGCGATCCAGAGAGCGACGGGCACGAGTCGGAAACGCGCCTCGCCGCCTGCGCTGACGAGGAGGACGGCGAGGAAGCAGCCGACAAGGAACGGCATCGCCGCCCGGGCGCGGCCTGCGTACCGCTTGTAGACGAAGTAGCTGACGGCACCCAGGGCGAAGTACTCGATGTGAAACGGAAGGGCGGCGCCGTAGCGCACGGGGGGGAGCAAGCGCGTGGAGCCGAGAAACAGGAGCGCGCACGCGAGGATGAGAGCGATCCGGCGGAACGGCCGGACACTGACCGCCAGACCGAACGCCAGCGGCGCAATCAAATAGAACTGCCACTCGAGAGAGACGCTCCACGCAGGATCGAGGAAGGCGCCCGGCGAATCCTGGAGCAACCCTTCCGGAACGGCTCCTTGCAGCATCACGAGATGAAGCGGCACATGCCACTGAAGATTCTGCCACCAGGATTCGATCCGCAACACCTGGTGATCGATGTGCTGCGGCGTCAGGTAGGCGGCGGCGTGCGTCACATTCCAGAGGCTCACCCGCGAAATCGGGATCGCGACGATGAAGAGCGCGATGAACAGCGGAAACAGGCGGAAGAACCGGCGCACGATGAACTGTCCGAATGACATGCGCTTGGTGTCGAGCAACATGAAGATCACGAACGCACTGATGATGACGAACACCTCGACCGCTAGATCACCTTGGCGCAGCAGTTTCGGCAGGCCGGAGAGCATGGCGGGCTCATAGCCCGACGCCCACATGGCGTGACAGGCCACCACCCACAACGCGAGGTAGCCCCGCACTCCTTCCACAGAACCGAGCCGAGGCGTGGAGCCGCCCCCGTTTTCGCCGGCGTCGAGTCCGTGGATCACGGCCGATCGGCACGTCGGAGGTTTTGGACCGTGCCGGGCACCGCGAGCTCGAGAGGCGCCGGCTGCACCTTCGCGGTTTGTTCCGTCGAGGGCGCGCGTTCAGCCGGGTCGAGCGGGCGCATCCCGTCGGTCCGGATGAGGACGAAGGTGTTGCGGAACCACGGTGCGGTACTGGAGGCGGCCTTGGCCTGACCTTCAGGAACCCGCGGCGTGTCCCAGAGTGTGAGGACGTCTTGATCGAATCCCGTCTTGATCCGGCTCGGAGCGAGGGCCGCTCCCGCCGGCAGCGCCAGCATCGTTACGATGCAACCGGTCGCCATGCAGCTTAGGACTCTCTTCGCGGTCATTTCGTCTACCCCCGTGAGTTACACCCCAATAGTGGGCGGCGAAGCGGGGCTCGGCGATGGGGTCTTGACCCCAGTCGCGGTTCGGTAGAAACCTCATGGAGACGGATCTGACGGCGGAACGCACGAAATGCGAGACTTCGGGCGCGAGGCCTCGCCACCGGTAGGGTAAGACCCCATGGGCCGCACCGAACCGAACCGGTAGCGTCCCTGTCGAGACGCAAGACCGATTCCGTAAACCTTGTGCGGACGCGGTCGAAGCTGTCGACTCAGACACCATCGACAAGGACGAACGGAAAGGCCTTAAACCATGCACACCCGAATCATCTCGATCCCCTTGGCACTCCTTCTGGCAGTGCCGGCGGTCGCCTCGACGAAGGCGATGCTGACGACGAAGGACAAGAGCACCCTCAGCGACTCCGTCATGGTTCTCAACGACCTCGTGAGCGCCCCCGACAAGGGCATCCCGCAGGAATTCCTCGCGAAGGCCGACTGCATCCTTATCTTTCCCTCCGTCGATAAGGGTGCCTTCATCGTCGGTGGCAAGAGCGGGCACGGCGTCGCGTCCTGCCGCCAGCCCGACGGAAAGATGGGCTCTCTGGCCTTCTATACCGTCGGCGGCGCGAGCATCGGCTTTCAGATCGGCGGACAAACCGCCGATCTCGTCATGCTCATCATGAATCAGAAGGGCATCGACCACCTCCTCTCGGACAAGTTCACGATCGGTGCCGAAGCCACCGCGACCGCGGGTCCGGTAGGACGCACGATCAACGCCGCGACGGACGCGCAGATGCATGCGCAAATCCTTACCTGGTCGCGCTCGAAGGGCCTATTCGTGGGAGCCGCCCTGGACGGATCGGTCGTGAAGCCGGACACGGACGCGAACACGCGCCTCTACGGCCAGCCCACCACCGGGACGTCGATTCTCGTGAACTCGAAGCTCGGCGTGCCCGCCTCGGCCGAGCCTTGCGTCGCCGCGATTCGCCACCACATGGCGGCCGCCGTCGCCCAGGAACTCGCCGAAAAGAAATAGCTCGCACTTCGATCGACGCTTCCTGTCTTACCCCTGCGCTCGCTTTCGGACCCCCTCCGGGAGCGAGCGTGGGCGTTCCAGGCCACAACACGGACCGATCAAAAAAGGAGAGAAGATGAAAGTACGAAGTGCATGGCCGCTCGCGGTCCTCGTTGCGGGGCTCTGCTTCGTCACGTCATGTGCATTGACCGACACGGGAATCACGACGAACGTCAAGGCGAAATTCGTCGCGAACGACGTCATCAAGTCGTCCCAGATCGAGGTGGCGACGAAGGACGGGGTCGTCACGTTGACCGGAAACGTGGACAGCGAGGAAGCGAAGAAAAAGGCGATCGAGCTTGCGAGAGCGACGACAGGCGTCAAGAACGTGGTTGACATGATCTCGGCTCGAGAGGCTTCGGGCAGCGGCGATGCGCCGGAGCCGTCGCGGACGATCGGGGAAACCGTCACCGATTCGGGAATCACGATGAGTGTGAAGAGCCGGCTACTCGATGATCCGCAGGTCAAGGGCCTCCGGATCGACGTCGATACGCGCGATGGCGTCGTCTTCCTGACGGGCTCGGTCGGCTCGGACGTGGAAAAGCAGAAAGCGATCCAGCTCGCCAAGGAAACGAAGGGTGTGCGGGACGTCCAGTCGAATCTGACGCTCCAGAAGAGTTAGCGACGAGCAGCTTCGATTTCGGCGGCCACCGTGGTCCGCGTCCGGCGCTCCTGCGTGTGTCCTCATCCAATTTCCGTTTCTTCGCAAAACCGGATCGAGGAGATCCGGGTGTCCCGACCGTGTGCTTCGAGCGGAGTCTTGGCGCTTGACCAACCCAGGGCGAGGGACAATATTCCACGCGGAGCCTGCGCCGGACCCACGGTGGAGAAGGGACGCCGAACATGGTTCGTTTTGATGTTTCGACCAACAAGTTGTGCGCCAAAATCGTCTACTACGGGCCGGGGCTTTGCGGGAAAACGACGAACCTTCGATTCATCCACGCCAGCCTACCTGACCACGTACGAGGCAAGATGCTCTCCCTGGCCACGAAGAATGATCGCACGTTGATTTTTGACTTCCTGCCGGTTGACTTGAGCGACATCCAGGGGATGAAAACCTGCATCCAGCTCTACACCGTGCCTGGTCAGGTTTCCTACAACGAGACGCGCAAGCTCGTACTCAAGGGTGCCGACGGTGTCGTATTCGTGGCGGATTCGCAGGAAGCGATGTTGGAGGCGAACATCACGTCACTCCGAAACCTGGAGGAAAACCTCAAGGAGCTGGGGTTGCGCCTTGCCGACATCCCGCACGTACTTCAGTTCAACAAGCGAGACCTGCCGAAGCTCTCGGACATCGACCAGTTGAACGCCAAGCTCAACATGAAAGGCGCGCCGTACTACGAGTCCGTCGCGACTACCGGCGCGGGGGTGCAGGACACCCTCAAGAGCATCGTGAAGCTCGTCTTGCTAAAAATCACGCAGAAATACGATTGGAAATCGGCGACCCCCGCGGAGCAAACTGCCGGCGCCGGAACCGATCGCGACTGACCCACGTCACACGGCGCTATTTGGGTTTCAGGGATCCTTCTTCGACCCAGTGTGCGAGAAGGTGACGCACGCGGTAGGAGTCGACTCCGAGGGCGTCCTCGAGCTTGGCCGGCGGTACCCCAGAGGCCGCCTTGATCCAGACCGCCTGGACGAAGCCCGGCTCTTCGTCGGTGTCGGGCGGTGTCGGTTGGGTGGGCGTCGCCGACAGTTGGATGCTTCCCGGCACCAAGATCTTCGCCTCGCGGAACTCGTCGTGACGCCGCACCCCCTCGACGACCATGGGAAGAACGTCCAGGAGTGATTCGCCGGTCTTCCCGTCGCCCGGCGCTTCGCGCCGGCTCTGGAAGTTGAAGGTGCCGCGAACCGGACTCTCGAAGAGCTGATAGAAGGCGGCTTTTCCGCGCAGCGCGCCTGTCTCACAGTCGCGAATCTGTCCGCCCTGGAAGCCAACGGTCCCGATCGGTTCTCCCGCCCGGTCCGCCAGAGTGAGGACCCCTGACAGTCGCGAATCGGCCAGAGCCTGGAACAGATTAGGCAGACCGAACAATTCCACTTCGCCGGAGAGAGTCTCCGCAGGTGCCTCGACCGGCCTTCTGGTAGCTCCCAGTCCGGACAAGACTCTCGATGCCGCCACGGCGAAGTCACGCTCCGGAAACCGTTGGACGATCTCCTCCATCACCTCCCTCACGGCGGGCGCCGCCGTGGCCGAGAGCGCATGGATCAGGGGCCCGAGCATCCGGTGCTCGTGCTTGAGCACGAGTCCGAGGACCTTGACTGGAAGATCGGCTCTCACGGTCTCGACGAGGCGTGCGACGAGATCCTTGTCACCGCTCAGGTCGTGGCTCGCGAGTACCTCGAGTCGCGCAATCGTGTTGCCGAGCGCCCGTTTGCGTTTGAGCGCATGGTCCACGATCGTCCGAAGCGCGACGGCCGAACCGATACCCGCAAGAGCCGAGACGGTACGATCCAAGAGTTGGGTCAAGGCCTGCACATCGTAAACGCCCGTCTCCCCCGTGATGAGCATCTGCTCGATCTGCGCGAGCCGGGCCGTAAGAATCTCCTGTGCTCCCTCTCGCCCGATCTGCCCAAGAGCTGATAGCGCCTCCCGAACCACGAGGAGTGGATTCGTCATTCTCGAAGCCTGCTCCAGAAGTTTCAGTTCCACGTCCGCCGGCGCACCTGCCGGAGCGGGGATGCGGCGCAAGAGAAAGACCATATTGCGTCGGACGAACCCGTGGGGGTCCATCTCAGCGCCGGAGTGGAACTGCAGCCGCTCGAGAGCTGCGTGGCGGGCCTTTGCGCCATGCGACTCGAGCAGCACGAGCAACAGCTTTCGACGGTCCCGCTTTAGCTCTTCTTCGAGCTCGGCCATCAGACCGAAGACCGTGAGCCCCGGAAAGAAGTTCAGCACCGTGCGGAGCAACGTGTGCGTCTCCGGTTTCTCCGCGAAACGACGAAGCTGATCGGCTGCGAGCGAATCTCTCCCCTGCTTCCGGATCGCGTTCAGGAGCTCCGGAGTCAGCTTCCTTTCCTTGACGACCTGGTCGGCCAGATCGAACATCGTGGCAGCCTGCACGAGGGAGCCCGCGTTGAACTGCTCGATGGCGGCCTCGACCATCTCGCCGAATCGCTTGGTCCCATCCTTTTCGTTGCTGGCCATGCCGATGAGGCGGCGCATGGCGTCGACCGCGCGGTCGGAGCGTGCGGTGGCCGGGGTTGCGCCGGCAGGGTCCTGGTTGAAGGCCCACTCCGGCAGGCTCCTCCCAAGGGCGCGGAAGACCTGGCCGATCTCCGCATCGACTCCAAACTTGGCCAACGGACTGAGATGCCGCTCCAATTCGGCCTCGGTTCCCGATTGGATCGCGGCGGTGGCCAGGATCTGCGTCAGCAACTCGCCCCGGCCATCGCGGTGATCCGGCTCTATGCCCCCTTCCGTGCGAGTGCCGCGCGCGAGCCGGTCGACAAGGAGCGCCAATCCTCTTGGGCTTGGGCCTTTACCCGCGCTGTGGACTCCGAACCGCCGTGTCGACGAGTCGTCGGCGGTTCGCGCGGATGGGTCTTCGATGCGTACTTGCCGATGGACGATCTCGACGCGCGAACTCAACGCAGCTTCGATTGCGCCGAGACCGCTCAGGTTCGCCCACAGAGTCTCACGATCGTCCGGTGGACAGAATTCCAAAAGGATCCGGCCGAGCGCCTCCAGGTACTTCGTCACGCGTTCCGGCTCCAAGAGATTGAGCTCGGACATGAGGTGGATCTTCTTGCACGAATGAAAGAGATAGTCCGAGACCGGGATACTTGCCCCCGCTCGGCCATACTGCGCGCTGGCCCAACCCTGAATGACCGAGGCGACGACCTCAGCCGGCGAGTTCAGCAGGAGATCGACGGACTCGACAGCCATCATCGGCGCGAATTCGTCGGACAGGTACCGCTGCAGCTCGTAGAGCGCGAAGCGTACCTCGCCATCCAGCGATTGCTCGGTCATGGCCCTCCCGCCCGGTCCAGCTGCGCTGCTACCAGCGTCGGCAATATGGGTCTCCCCCTCCCTTCCGTCAATTCCGTGGGCAAAAGGACCGAGACTCCACCAAGCGCTCGATGCCCTGCTCGTTTGCGCCCTCCATGGCTCGACCCTATGTTCCGCCCTCAATAGGAGGTTCCGTGATGCGCTGTCTCGAATCGTCGTTCGACGTGCTGGGGTATGCCGACCTCCTCCAATGGCTCCATAGTGCAAAAAAAAGGGGAGCCCTCCGCGCTTGTCGAGATGCGGCAGTTCAACGGATCTATTTCACAGATGGCGCCATCATCGCTTGCTCGTCAAACGAGCCACGCTTACTGCTCGGGCAGTTCCTCATCGCCAACGGATGGATCGACGACATCGCGCTGCAGGCGAGTATGAAGCTTCAGGAAGGGTCGGGGCGGAGTCTTGGCCGCCTGTTGGTCGAGTCAGGGAGGATTTCGGAACTCGACTTACGGGGGCTGCTCGTCGCCAGAGCCGAGGAGATCATTTTCGGCCTCTTCGAGTGGTCTCGTGGGAATTTTCGGTTCGAAGCCGACCATGTGCCACCGAAGGACGCGACGAAAATTGAGATGAATATACAGGCGGTGTTGCTCGAAGGTGCTCGGAGGCAGGACGCCCTGGATCGGATTCGGAGCGCATTCCGTTCCCCCGACTTGGTCTTGCACAAGACCGAACGTGCTCCGGATCCGCTGGCCATGGCGAGCCACATGGAACGAAAACTGTACGAATCGATCGATGGAAGGCGAACGCTGGCCGAGATCACGCTTCTCTGCCGGAGTTCCGAGTACTTCGCCGGCAGCTTCCTGCTGCGTCTCGTGGAGGGCGGCATCGTTCATCCGGGGTCAGTCCGGGCGCCCAATTCCAGCGTCGTCGATGACGGCACCGCGCTGAACAAACTACGAGCGCTCGTAGCGAGCGAGGAGTACGAAGAGGCCGTGGAGTGGATCGAACGTCACGACCTGAAGCCCGACGGCGACGAGTTTCTGGCCATGTTGATCGCGAAGGCGGAGGCGGGGTTCTTGGCCTACGCGTACCGCACGCAAGTCCCCGCCGACGCGGTGCCACGGCGCGTCCGCCCCGACGCACCCCCGGGAAGCGTCGGCGGGATTCTGAGCAGCGAGGACGTTTTCCTGCTCGACCTCGTCGATGGACACTGGGACGTCCGCTCGCTGGGTTGGATTGCGCCGATCCGCAAGATCGACATCGTTCGCGGGCTTCTCCGGCTGCGAAACCAGGGATGTATCGAGCTACGACCACCTGCGAGCAGCCCCGTACCCGACCGCCACGCGCGGACTCGTGGCGAGGGGGAGGGGAGCGGAGCGGACGCAGCTGCCGACATTGAGCGAGCGGTTGGCGAGCTGGGCGCATGAGCAGGTTCATCGCTGAACTTGCGTGACGAGGTGGAGAGCCGGATGCGCGTCCTGGTGGTTGACGATGATGAGTGCGCGCTCGAGCTTCTCAGCGACTTGCTGACGCGGTCCGGATATGTCGTGTCGCAAGCTGCGAACGGACGCCAGGCCCTCCAGCTTCTCGAGAGCAGCAGTTTCCGCCTGGTCATCACGGAATGGGACATGCCGGAGATGGACGGTCTGGAACTGTGCCGGATCATCCGCGCGAACAAAGCGACCGGGTACATCTATACGATCGTCCTGAGCGGTCGATCCGACAAGAAGGACATCGTAGCGAGTCTTTCGGCGGGAGCGGACGACTACATCTGCAAGCCGTTCCACCCGGGAGAGCTGCTGCTTCGAGTGAACGCGGCCAAGAGGGTCGCGGCCCTCGGCGCGAGCGAGGTCGCCGTTTTTGCCCTAGCAAAGCTGGCGGAATCACGCGATCCGGAGACCGGTCAACATCTCGAGCGCATTCGGAACTACTGTTGGCTCCTCGCCCGATGGCTGCGGCGGGACTTCCTGGAAATCACGGATGAGTTCGTCGATACCCTCTATCAGACGAGCGCGCTCCACGATATCGGCAAAGTCGGCATTCCGGACAGCGTGCTTCTCAAGCCGGGACGCCTGACGAAAGAAGAGTTCGAGGTCATGAAAACCCACACGACCATCGGGGCCCAGACACTGCTGGCCGCGATGCGCCAGTTTCCTGAGGTCAGCTACTTGGCCATGGCCAAAGACATCGCCCTCACGCATCACGAGACCTTCGATGGCAGGGGGTATCCCCATGGGCTGCACGGCACAGAAATCCCGCTGTGTGGGCGGATCGTCGCGGTGGCCGACGTCTACGACGCGCTGACGAGTCGGCGGCCCTACAAGCCCGCCCTCGGCCACGAAGCTGCCAGAACCATCATCATCGACACCATGGAGCGCTTCGACCCGCGAGTCCTGACGGCGTTCTTGGAGCTCGAGGGAGAGTTCATCGCGATTCGGGACGCCTTCTCGGACGGCGAGCCTCTCTTGGACGCAGAGGCGTCCAAGGGCGACGACATGAAGCGAATGGCGATCTGATCGGTCGCCGCTGATCGCAGTTCGTATCGCTGGCTCACCCCTCGCGCGACGGCTAGAATGCTCGGTTCACAAGGACCGAGAGCCTGCACGACGCGGGCCGGTCATGGGAGACCGTGTGATGAAACGTGCCATGGGTTTCGTGGCTCTCGTCGCCTGGCTGGCGCTGCCGGCCGCGGCGGCCGAGGCCCCAAAGATCGCAGTCAACAAGAAGGAGGATGTCGCCATCCAACAGATCGACCAGCAGATCGCAAAGGCCGGAGTCGACAAGGCCAAAGCCAACTGGAAGACGACCGTGCCCAAATTCGACAAGGTGGCGTTCGACGCGAGCCACAAGTACTACGCGTTGATGAACACGAACAAGGGCCCCGTCAAGATCCAGCTCCTTCCCGATGTGGCGCCGATGCACGTCACGAACTTCATCTACCTTACACGCTGGGGCTTCTACGACGGACTTCCGTTCCACCGGGTGATAACGAACTTCATGGCACAAGGGGGCGACCCGTTGGGCAACGGGACCGGCGGGCCGGGGTACAACTTCGACGGGGAGTTCTCGCCGTCGGTCAAGCACTCGACAGGCGGAATGCTCTCGATGGCCAATCGCGGGCCGGGCACCGATGGAAGCCAGTTCTTCCTGACGTTCGTCCCGACGCCGTGGCTCGACGGGAAGCACACGATTTTCGGCAAGGTTGTCGAGGGGATGGAAACCCTCAAGAAGCTCGAGGCCGCCGGGTCGGAGAGCGGCCAGACGTCCGAACCGCTCAAGATCGAGTCGGTGACGATCCAGATCGGCTGATCGAACATGGGGTTGTGAATCCACAACCCCATGCTCGGCCGCGCCCAGTAGGATCCGGGCGCCGAGCTAGTCCGGTGCTCCCGGCCGGTTTCGGGAGGCGAGCCGGTGGCCGTACGCGCTCTTGACCGCGATGAAGTCCGCACGGTCGAGGTGCAGCTCGTCCGCGATCGCGCGAATCGTCGTGTCCTCGGCCGACGAGATCGACTCGTCCACCGCGGATACGCCGTACAGGCAGTGCAGGAGGGCGATCTTCTGCTCGCGTGACGCGATTTTGTCGAACTCGCGCGTGACCAAGAAATTCTCGACGCCCCCGAAGAGGATGCTCTGGGTCTTCGCCATCTGGACGACCATCACGGCCTGCTCTTCCGGAAGGCCTCCCTGCTCCCGCACGAGACGCTCCATCTCACGGAGCTCGTCGTCGCTGATCCGCAGATCCGCCCGGGCGACCCGGCTGAGGATGTAGGCGAACGCCGCGATATAGCGGGCCCGGTCGGGATCGAGGCGGTCGAGCGCCGCCGCGATCTTCCTGACGGTCTCGGTATCCGCCGAAGACGCCGGCGGCGCCTGGACCTTCCGGTCGCCGCGCCAGCCGAACAGATCGAAGATGTGCATCGTTACCTCGATGGCACGTTACCTGGTCTTCGCCGGCGCCGCCTTGATCTCCTCCAAGATCCGTCGGATGCGGGGCGCCTCGGGGTCTTCGGGCTGGAGCTCCAAGAAGCGCTGCCAGTATGGAACCGCCTCGGCGGGTTTGCCGAGGTCTTGAACGTAGAGCGCGCCCAGATCGAAGTTGGCCTCCAGGTCTTCGGGATCGAGCTTCAAGACACCGAGCAGATGCTCCTCCGCCCGGTGGTAGTCCTGGCGGCCGATCGCCAGGTTCGCCATTCCGAGAAGCGCATGGGAATTCGCGGGGTTGCGATCCAGGGCCAGTCGCAGGTGCGCCTCCGCTGCGGCCGTCTTCCCCGACGCCATTTCCGCCAGGCCCAGCTCGCACGCGAGCACGGTGGAGCGCGGGCATGCCGCGAGGAGCTTCGTGTAGATGGGGATCGCCTCCGTCCACCGCCGCGCGTCGAAAAGCGCGCGGACCGCGTTCAGCTCGAGGTAGAGCGGAGCGAACGCTTTGGGATCCATCCCCTCGCCGAGCGACGCGTACTCTCCGCCCGCTCCGATGTATCCGAGGGACTTCAACGCCTTCGCCTCGCCGTCGTCGGCTTTCTGCGAGGGCCTCTGCGGCGCGCCGGGCAGCGCGGCCAGGGCCTCGCCAAGCGCTTCCGCTTGCGGGTACGGCCCAAGACCCGCGAGGTTGCGGGCTTCGCCAGGGTCGGCGCGCAGGTCGTAGATCTCCCGCTGCGGCACGTCGATCACCTTGTAGCGGCCGTCGGTGAGCGCCCGAACGGGGGCCGCGCCGAAGTTGAGAAAAGGGTACATCGTCTCCACGTAGGCTGGTTGAGGCTGCAGCGGAGTTCCCGGGACGAGGAGAGGACGGCCGTCCAGCTCTGCGGGCTGCGGAACGCCGGCGAGCGCGAGCACCGTGGGCGTGACGTCGACGAGCCGGGCGAAATCGTGTCGTGCCGCCGGGATCGAGCCGGGGGCCCAGAAGATCAGCGGCACCCTCGCCGTCGCGTCGTAGACCGACAGGCTATGCGTGGCCTCGCCGTGATCGTGAAGCGCTTCGCCGTGGTCTCCGGTGATGATCCACAGGGCGTCCTTCTCGCCCGCGGCTCCCATTGCGGACTTGAGTCGCCCGACGAGCTCGTCGGCGTACGCCACCTCGCCGAAGTAGGGCGACGAGCTGTAGGCGGTCCGGTAAGGCTCGGGAGGCGCGTACGGATCGTGCGGCTCATAGAGGTGCACCCAGAGGAAGAAGCGCTCGGGCGCGGTGCGCAGCCAGGCGCGCGCGGCGTCGATCGTCTCCTCGCCTCGCCGCGACCGCGGAACGACGGAGAGCAGGTCGCCCGGCGCGCAACGATCGTCGTAGAGGGTGAATCCCTTGTCGAGTCCGTTGATCCGCGCCAGAGGCTGAGCCGAAACGAACGCGCCCGTCGCGTACCCCTGCTCGCGCAGCAGAGAGGCCAGAGTCTGCGCCGTCGACGACAGTCGGAATCCGTGGTTGTCCCGCACGCCGTGGCGATAGGGCTGCAATCCCGTGAGCAGGGTGGCGTGACTCGGGGCCGTGAGGGTCGCCGATGACCAGGCCTTCGGGCAGTACCAGCCGGCTCGGACGAACGCATCCAAGTGGGGCGTCTTGACGCGCTCGCTGCCGGAGGCGCCCAACGCGTCCGAGCGCCAGGTGTCGATCGTGACGAGAACGATCCGGTGGGGCG
>JAYUCM010000122.1:0-2064 GCA_043740355.1 Acidobacteriota bacterium
TCCGTCGTGGTCGCGCGGCGCATCGCGGCACCGCTCGAGCGGCTGACCGAATCGGCGGATCGCATCGGCGGCGGCGATCTCACCACGCCGGTCGGCACGGCGGGCTGGGCCGAGATCGGCCGCCTCGCGGCGTCGATGGAAGAAATGCGCCGCCGCCTCCGGCGATTGACCGCGGATCTCGAAGCGCAGCAGTCCGACGCCCGTGCGATGGTCAACGGGATCGTGGAAGGGGTGTACGTCGTGGACGGCGAGCGCCGCGTCGTCCAGATGAACCCCCAAGCGGCCGCGCTGCTCTCCGTGAGCCCGGAAACTGCGATCGGCAAGTTCTGCGGCGACGTGCTGAACCCGGAGGCGACCGGGAACGTGAGGCCGTGCGAGGAGAACTGCCCGATCCTCCATGCGCGCTTCCGCGGGGAGGCGCGCGCGACCGAGCGTCTCGTCCTTCCCGACGGCCGGAGGCGCACCGTCGTCGTGACGAGCTCGATGTCGGGCGGCGACCGGCAGTTCCAGCTCCTGCGCGACGAGACCGAGATCGAGGCGTCGCGCCGGCTGAGAGACGCGGTGCTCGCCAACATCTCCCACGAGTTCAAAACGCCGCTCGCGGCGCAGCTCGCCTCGCTCGAGCTGCTCGTGGACCGCCTCGCGGATCTCGGTCCCGACGAGACGCGCACGCTGATCGTGTCGCTGCAGCGCGGCGCGCTGCGGCTGACGCAGCTCATCGACAATCTGCTCGAGAGCGTCCGCATCGAGGCGGGGCGCTTGACGCTGCGCCGCCAATCGGTCCACTTGGACGAAGTCGTCGAAGAGGCCGTCGAAATGGTCCGTCCGCTGGCCGATCAGCGGTCGCAGTCGCTCGACGTCCGGCTTCCGCATCCGCTTCCCGCCGTGGCGGGGGACGGACCGCGCCTCGTCCAGGTGTTCGTGAACCTCCTCGCGAACGCCGGGAAATTCGCGCCCGATCATTCGACTATTCGCGTGGGCGGGGACGTCGCGGCGAGTCACGTGACGCTCTACGTCGAGGACGAGGGGCCGGGCTGGAGCGAGGACGTCGAGACGCAGCTCTTCGAGCCGTTCGTGCGCTCGACCGGTGATGAACCGGAGTCCTCGGGTGTCGGTCTGGGGCTGTACATCGCGAAGTCGATCGTCGCGAGGCACGGCGGGTCGATCGACGCGCGTTCGGGGAGCGGCCGTACCCGCGTCGCGGTCAAGCTCCCGTTGACGGGGGGCGCGTGACGATCTTGATCGTCGACGACGATCGCGAGCTGCGCGAGCTGATCGGGTTCGTTCTGCGCAGCGCGGGTCACACGATCCTCGAAGCGGGAGACGGGCTCGAAGCGCTGCGCCAACACGCGGCCGGCAAGCCCGACCTCGTGATCCTCGACGTCAACCTTCCGGGGATCGACGGATTCGAGGTCTGCCGCAGGATCCGCGTCGACTCCGACACGCCCGTGATGATGCTCACCGTGCGGGGCGAGGAAGCGGATCAGGTGAGGGGGCTCGACCTCGGCGCGGACGATTACCTCGCGAAACCGTTCAGCCCGCGTACGCTGCTTGCGCGGGTGAGGGCCCTTCTCAGGCGAAGGGGGCCGGAGCGCCCGGCGCCCCTCGGTGCCGGGGCGATCGTGCTCGACCCCGATCTGCAGACGGTGAGCGTCGGCGGTGCGGCACCGGTGCGCCTCACGAACCTGGAGTTCCGCTTCCTCCAGGCGATGGTCGCTACCCCGAACCGCACGCTTCCGCCGGAGCGCCTGGTGCGCCATGTCTGGGGCCATCGCGCGACCGGCGACCGGCATCTCTTGAAGCAGCTCGTCCACCGCGTGCGGCAGAAGGTCGAGACCGATCCCGCCGATCCACGTTATCTCAGGACCGTCTCCGGCGTCGGTTACCGCCTGGAAGTTTAGGGAACAGTGAGAATAGGGGACACTCCCCTTTTTTGAGAGGACACTCTGCTGTCAGAGTGTCCTCTCAAAAAAGGGGAGTGTCCCAGAGCTGTCCAAGATAATCGTCTTGGTCAGGTTTGGGCCTCGAAACGTCCCGCCACTCCGTCATCGATGGGACTTTGAT
>JAYUCM010000123.1:0-2058 GCA_043740355.1 Acidobacteriota bacterium
TTGAAACGCTCGGCCATCTGGCTGTGGTTGCGCTCGATCTCGGCGTACTGCTTCTTCAGCTCGGCGATCAGCGGGCTCGTCAACACCTCGGGGAGGGAGTCGGGGGAGCCCTTGGCCGCGGCCTCGTAGCGCGCTTGCGCGAGGGCGAGGCGTCCCTTCGCCTCGACGTGCTTGCCGTTCATGTCGCCCAGGGCCTTTTCGCTGATGTCCTGCGTGCCGTTGCTCAACGCGAGGATTTCCTTCTCGGTCCCGTAGGCCTGGAGCTTGCGCTCTTCGGAGGCGATCTCCGACTGCAGCCTCGCGACCTGCTTGGTCAGGAATTCCCGCGCTTGCGACGACGTGGTGAAACGGGTGTCGGTGTTGAACTGCTCGTACGCTTCGGCCACCGCGTTCGCGGCATCGGTGCACAGCTGCTTGTCGCGATCGACGAAGCGTAAGCGGACGAGCTTGCTGTTGCGCACCGGCTCGACCGTCAGCTGGGCTTCCATGAACCTGACCGCGCGGCGCCACGGGTCTTTCGTGCCCGCCTCGTCGGAGCCCCTGACGATCTCGGACGCCCAGACGTAAAGGCGCGCGAGCGGGCTCCCTTTGCGCGACGCGAACTCCGGGCGGTTGGGAAGGTCGAGGCGCTCGGCCGCCAGGCGCAGCACCGAGCGGCTCTGCAGGACCTTGTACTGGGTCTGGTAGAAGTCCTGGTAGTCGTAGTAGTCGGACGACGTCCGTTCGCCGAACGAGAGCGCGTCCGGCGATTTCCGCTCGATCTGGATCGTCGTCATCGCCTGGTACTGCGGCACGGCGAGGAAGGTGAACAGCGCGGTGAACGCGACGACCAGGACGACGCACGTGATCACGACGCTGCGGCGCTCGGCGAGCACGCGCCCGTAGTCGCGAAGGTGAAGGGTGGTCGGCTCGCCCGTGCGCTCGGTCAACTAGTTCCCAGAAGGGGACGCGGGAACGCCGGCCGTATGCGTGAAATGATCGACGGCGACCCCGACGACGATCGCCGAGCCGACGATGATCAGCGTGGCGTGCACGGGTTTGGCCCAGATGCCGCCGGGTTTTTTCTTTTTCTCTTTTTCGGACGGTGCGGGGGCGCTGGTATCCTGCCGCCCGCCGAACGCGAGCTGAACGCGGCGCGTCGTGCCGGGTGCGATGGTGACGGGGGCGGCGACGACGTAGAGCCCCTCGGAGGTCTCGATGGCGAGCTCGACCGGGACGCCCGGGATCCGGTCCACGCGGAACGAGCCGTCGGCGGCTACCGCGCCCGGCATGGCCCCGACCCAGACGGTCTTCGCGATGGGCCGGCCTCCCGGCGACGGGAGCACGCGTCCGGTCAAAACGCCCGTTCCTCCCGCCAGGGCACCCAGGTGCACGGCGAAGGAGGATGCGAGGACGAGGAGCGGGGCCAGTCGCATGTCGGTGCAGGATAGAAAGGTAGTGGTCGCCCCGTCAAGCGGAAAGGATGTTTCATGGAGAACGAGCGCGAACAGCTACGGAAACTGCTGAAGAGCCGGTCCCTGATGTTCGGTGAATTCACCCTGGCTTCGGGCAAGAAGAGCGACTTCTACTTCGATTCGAAGCTGACGACGCTGCTCCCCGACGGCGCGTGGCTGACGGCGCGCGAGGTCCTCCGGCTGATTCGGGAGACCGGGATCCGGGCGGACGCGATCGGCGGGCTGACGCTCGGCGCCGACCCGATCGTCTGCCCGGTGGCCGCCCTGAGCCACACCGAGGGGCCGGCGCTCCGCGCGTTCATCGTCCGCAAGGAGGCGAAGGAGCACGGGACGGGGAGGCGCATCGAAGGGAAGCTCGAGCCGGGGAGCCGGGTGATCATCGTCGACGACGTGGTCACGACGGCGGGCTCGACGATCAAGGCGATCGAGGCGGCCGAAGCGGCGGGGCACACCGTCGTCGCCGTGATCTGCCTCGTCGATCGCGAGGAGGGGGGCGCCGAGAAGCTCGCGGCGTACCCGTTCTACCCGGTGTTCAAACGGAGCGAGATCTTCGAGTAGAAAAACGGGGTCAGGTCTCCCATTGAGTCATTCGCGTAGTGCGAAT
>JAYUCM010000124.1:0-5058 GCA_043740355.1 Acidobacteriota bacterium
TATCGGATCGCCGCGTCCCAACAAGGCGGCGCGTTCGATGCCGTCTCCGGCACGGGTCTCCGCGAGGACTGGGGATCTCGGAGGATCTGGGCGGCCCACGGCGACCTCGTGAACCGGCACGATCTCCAATACCGCCTCTGGAGGCGCGCCTCCCGCTCGACCGCGGCCTGGTGGGTCTACTCGGCCGTCCCGCGCGTCCGCCGCTTCGCGATCGCGGAGTCCATCGAGCGGCGCATGCGCGCGACCAATCGCGACATGAAGCTCGAGTTTCCCGAGACCGTCGTTCGTGCCTATGCCGAGAGCCACCTGGACCGGGAAGGCGCGGCGGTCGTCCTCGGTCATTTTCACGTCGAACGCGAGCTGCGGGCGGGTCCCGCGGGCACCGGACGCATCTTCGTGCTGCCGGAGTGGAAAGGCAGCCGCCGGCATCTTCGGGTGACGGCCGGCGGGGATATGCGGTTCGAGGACGCGTAGACGCCGGACGCCGCGTTCTACTTCGCGGTGGCGCTCGCCGTCGGCTCGGGCGGCGCTTCGGCGGCCTTCGGCGCCGAGGGGCGCTCGGGCTCGGCGGATGAAGCGCTCTCGGTGCGGATCATCGACTTGCGGTCCAACGGGTGGAAGCGGTCCGCCGCCTCGAGGAGGGACTTGGCGGTGTTCCGTGGGAAGGCGACGACCTCGACCTTCGGACCCATGGTCTTCACGCGCCGAACGAGCGACGTGAAGTCGCCGTCGCCCGAAACCAAGACGACGACGTCGAGCTTCGGCGCCATGTCGAGGATGTCCAGTGCCATTTCCATGTCCCAGTCGCCCTTCATCGAGCCGTCGGCGCGCACCTTGAGCGTCTTCCGACGCACCTCGATGGCGCGCTGCTGCAGCATCGCGATGAAGCCCGACTGGTCGATCTCTTTGGACTCGACCACGTACGCGGAGGCCTGGATCAACCGCCGATCGAGTACGCACGCCTGGAGCAGCGCGTCGAAGTCGAGCTTCCCCTTCAGTTGGCGCGCCGAGTAGTACATGTTCTGCACGTCGATGAAAACACCGACGCGCTCGAGCTCCCCCTTCTTGCCCGCGGCGAAGCGGGTGGCCTTGGGTGAGGCCTCGACGGCATTCCTGGCCGCTTCCACGCCGGCGGCCATCGTATCGAGTCGCTTCGCTTGGTCCTGAATGTCTTTCTTTCGCTCGCGCCGGAGCGCGGCGACATCCTTCTGGAGCTCCAAGAGGCCCTCGATCAACGGCGCGATGGACTCGGCGAGCGCCGTCGTGGGCAGCGCAGGGGTTTCCGCCATCTTCTCGATGCGGTGCGCGAGGCGGCGCTGCTCGGTGGTCAGACGCTTAACGGAGCGGTCCACCTCCTCGAGCCCGGGAAGGGTCGCAGGCGGCTTCGCCGGGGAAGGGATTTCGCTCGCCGCGCCTCGGGTCTCGTCCAGCTCCCTCCGCAACCGCTCCGCGAGCATCCGCGCCTCCGCGAGCTCACCTTTTCTCTGCAGCAGATCGCGCTTGTTGGCCTTCTCGACGTCTTTCGTTTTCGCGATCTGTCCCTCGAGGTAGCGGACCTTCTTTTGCAGCTCCGCGCACTTCTTCCTCAGGCGCTGCGCTTCCTTCGACAACGACTCCTTGGCGGAAGGGGGCGCCGCTTCCCGGTTCGCCGGCTCCCTCGAGTCGACGCGCAACAGCAGTCCATTGAGGGCGTCCTCGACCAGGGGCTCGGGGGCAGCGGACGCCGCCACGAAAAGGTACGCGCCGAGGCGCCCGTTCGATGCGGCGACATGGGGATCGGTGAGGCGGGAGGCGCGCATTTCGGGGGCGAGCGCGCTCCATTCCTTGGCCACCGCAGCCGTTTCCTTTCGAAGCGAGCGGACGACCGCGAGGCCCGCGGCATCATCGCGGCCAGCCTTCTCCGCGAGGTCGGCGATGAGTCGCGGCCGTTTCTGCGACTGCGTGCGCATGCCCGGGTAGGCAAGGCCGACCGCGTTGGCGAGGCGAATCACGCGGGCCTGGTCGAGAAGGTCGTTCAGGGCGCGGGTCAGACCCACCGTCCCGAGCCGTGTGACGACCTCTCGTTCGGTGCGCGCCATGTGATCCCTTCGCCGGCTCCGCTCGACCCAAGGAGCCGACCGGCAGGCTAAACTATTGAGAGTAAACTATTTCCGAGCCGAGCCCCGGCCGCCGTGGGACCATGAGTATATCACCGGGATTCCGATCTCCTGGCGAAGGGTCCCGGACGTGGAGGTCGAGTGATCGTAGGGGTGGGAATCGACATCGTCGAGGTCGCTCGGCTGGCGGCCGCCCTCGGCAGGCATGGGGACCACTTCATCGAGAGGGTCTTCACCGAATCCGAGCGGGCCGCGTGCAATCCGCGGGGCGATCGCGTTCTGGCGCTTGCCGCGCGCTTCGCGGCCAAGGAGGCTTGCTTCAAGGCCCTTGGGACCGGCTGGGCCGAGGGGCTCGGCTTTCGCGACGTGGAGATCGTTCGGGAGGGGAACCAGCCGCCTCGGCTCGTCCTTCATGGGGAAGCCGCACGCCGCGCGGAAGCCCTCGGGGTGATTCGATCGCACGTCAGCCTCACGCACCAGCCCGGAACCGCGGCCGCCGTCGTGATCCTCGAGAGCTAGGCCGACGCCGCCACGGGATCCTTCAACTCGATCAGGCCCTTCTCTCGCATTCGCTTCAGCGTGCGCAGGACATCGACCTCGCGCAGCGGTGTGATCTGGATGATCGATTTGACATCCCACGTGCCGTCGATCCGGCTAAGAAGGAAAAACTCGGTCGGAGAGAGCCGCTCGGCCGTGAGGGTCTCGGCCGCCCTGAGGAGGGTGACGATTTTCGACGGCGGGAGGTAGTGCCTGTACGACTTCTCGACGAAAGACGCCTCCGCCTCGGCGAGGAGGCGTCGCAGCGCTTCGTCCCCCGGCTGCGCCTTGTACGCGCGGTCGAGAATCTCGAGCGCGGAATCGAACTCGCCGCGGTTCAGCAGGCGCCGGGCGAATTCGAGATCGCCCTCGGCCACCACCGACTGAACGGCCGCCGTTTTTTCGTCGGCCGTCGTGAGCGGTTCGAGGATCCCTTCCAGTCGAGAATCGACGGCGACGGGCGCCGCCACCGGGCCCGCGCTGGCAGGCGCTCGATCGTCGGCCGCGGGGGGTACGGCGGGTGCGGACGGGGACTCGCGGTCGACCTGCTTCACTCCGGCAACTTCGGCCACCCCCGCGCGATGGAGCTCGTAAAGGAACTTCGTGACGAGATACTCGGATCCGTGGGCGTGGAGAAGGATCTCCGCCACCGTGCGCTGGCCGTTGATCGATTCGAAGATGCGCCGCGCCATCCGGTTCCTGAACACCTCTGCGGGGGGCATGCGCGCGGTGCGACGCAACACGATGCCGGGGTCGTTGAAGACCGTCCGGAATCGTTGCATCTCGTCCCAGCGCTGCGCGCCGCGTAGGAGGATGTCGTCGACCCGCATGTTGACCGCGAAGATGTTGGGGTCCGCGGTTTCGCCTTCGGCGAATCGGAACTCCGCGTCGTCCCAATCGAAGAGTCCGAAGATCGTCTCTTGCGCCTTGTCCTCCAGAAGGAGGCGCAGATCGTCTTCGGACAGGGCCCCCGTCGCGACGAGGATCCTGCCGAGGTGCGTGCGCTGGATTTCCTGCAGCCCGAGCGCCTTGCGAAGCGTCTCCTCGGAGATCCGCCCGCGGGAGACGAGGAAGTGGCCGAGCATGTCGGCCGGCTCCTGGGACGCGCAGGCGATGACCCGCCCCTCGCGGACGAGAATCCGCTTCACGACCTTGTTCCTCTCGATGGACAGGGTTCCGGTCTTGCCGGCGTTCCCCAGCCATTGGAGGATTTCGGTCAGGGACATCGTGGCCAGATTCCCGTGGACCGGCATCGCGCTCCTCATCGCAAAAATCTAGGCAGGATGCGGCCCGGGGCAAGCCCGCGAGGGGGTTATTGCCGCGATCTTTTCTGGCACCTAGATTCCGTCCGAGCATGGACATCTACCGCATTCCCCGCCGCGAAGCGTCTGTCCGCATTCTCTTGGATGACGGGCGTACTCTGGATGGGACTCTCTTCACGGCCGAAACCGGCCCCGGCGGGCGGCCGGAAGACGTTCTGCATTACCTGAACGAAACGGACGAAGGCTTCGTGCCCTTGGTCTGCGGCCGCGACAGTTTTCTTCTCAACAAGGCCGGCATCGTCTGGGTCCAGTTGGCGGGAGCGTTGGCGCTGGAGATCACCAGCGAGACCGTCGACGCACGCCATGTTCCCGCTCGAGTCTCTCTCGCCGGGGGTCTCAGCGTCGTCGGGACCCTGGCGATCGCGATGCCGCCGGAGCGGAGCCGGGTCGTGGACTTCCTGAACGCCGCCGGGCGGTTCCTCCCGCTGCATGGCGAGGGAACGGTCACGCTCGTGCAGTGCCGCTTCGTCGTGTCGGTGAGGAGCGGAACGGGCGCGGAGCGCGTCTAGGCCGCCCGCGACTCCTCATTCGAACGCGGCGATCCCCGTGACCTGCTGGCCGACGATCAGCGTGTGGATGTCGTCGGTCCCCTCGTAGGTGTACACGGCCTCGATGTTGCAAAAATGACGACCCGTTTGGTAGTCGTCCGCGATGCCGTTCGCGCCGAGGATCTCACGGGCGAGGCGCGTGCACTCGCGGGCGACCCGGCATCCGTTCATCTTGGCCATCGACACCTGCTGCGGCGTGAGCGTCTTGGCTTCCTTCAAGCGTCCGAACTGGAGGTTGAGGAGCTGGCTCTTGGTGATCTCCGTCGCCATCCACGCGAGCTTGCGTTGCGTGAGCTGAAACCCCGCGACCGGCTTGCCGAACACGATCCGCTGTTGGCTGTATCTCAAGGCCTCGTCGAAGACGCACTGCGCGAGGCCGATGACACCCCACGCGATCCCGTAGCGCGCCTGCGTCAGACAGAGGAGCGGAGCTTTCAAGCCCGTAGCCGCGGGGAGGATGGCGTCCGCCTTCAGCTCGACGTCCTGGAGAATCAGCTCCGAGGTCACGGACGCCCGCAGCGAGAACTTACCCGTGTGATCCGGCGTCGTGTAGCC
>JAYUCM010000125.1:0-12334 GCA_043740355.1 Acidobacteriota bacterium
TCGCGACGTCCTCGTTGCCGATCAGGATCAAATAGGGAATCTTCAGATCGTCGACGTACGGCTTCACCTTGTCGACTCCTTCGTCGTCCATCGCGATGCCGACGAGCGTGAAGCCTTTCGCGCCGTACGTCGCGTGGAGATCCTTGAACATCGGGATCTCCTCGCGGCAGGGAGCGCACCAGGTCGTCCAGAAGTCGACGAGTCGCACGGTGCCCTTGGCGTCCGAGAGGCGAAATGCCTTGCCCTGCACGTCCTTGAGCTCGAAATCGGGAGCGGTCGTCACCGTCTGGAGCTTCACGGGTGCACCGCCGCCCCCGCCGCAGCCGGCAAGGAGAACCAGTAGGGTCGCGCCGAGAAGGAAGACCGTCGTTCGAGGCATCCGTGGATTCTAACAGCCGGAAGTCGATCGGACCGGCCTCAGGCATAATCACGCGATGCGCACCCTTGTTCGATCGTGGGCCGCTTGCGCCATCCTCGTCGCCCTGGCCGCGAACCTCGCGATCGCGCCCACGACGCCCGCCGCCTCGCGCCGGCCCGTCGTCGGAGCTCGCGGGATGGTCGTCGCGCCGGAACGCGACGCGGCGACCGTCGGGCTCTCCGTGTTGCGACGCGGTGGGAACGCCGTCGACGCCGCGGTGGCCACCGCGTTCGCTCTGGCGGTGACCTTCCCCCGCGCGGGGAACCTGGGCGGCGGCGGCTTTCTGATCTACCGCGCTCCGGATGGCACGCACGCCGCTCTCGATTTCCGGGAGACCGCGCCGCAGGCTCTCACCGCCGCGATGTTCGCCGACGGGTCGGGGCGCATCGATCCGGCGAGGAGCCGGAAGGGCGGACTCGCCGTCGGTGTTCCCGGCTCGGTCGCGGGGCTCGCCGCGGCTCACAAACAATGGGGCACCCGCCCCTGGGACGAGCTTGTCGCTCCGGCCATCAGCCTTGCCGAAGAAGGCGTCGTCGTGTCGCAGCTCACCGCCGAGATTCTCGCCGACGAAACCGCGAGACTCGCCGCGGACCCCGCCGCGGCGGCGATCTTCACGAAGAGCGGCGCGCCGCTTCGCGAGGGAGACCGGCTGGTCCAAAAGGACCTCGCCAAGACCCTGCGGACGATCGCGGCGCAGGGGGCCTCCGGCTTCTACGAGGGCCCGATCGCGGCCGCGATCGTCAAGGGGACATCCGCCACTGGGGGGGTGATGACGCTCGAGGATCTGGCCCGGTATCGCGCGCTGCCGCGAACGCCGCTCACCGGAACCTATCGTGGGCGGACGATCGTCGCCTTTCCGCCCCCCTCGAGCGGAGGCGTGGTTCTCCTTCAAGCTCTGGCCATGCTGGAACGGTTCGACCTCGCGGCATCGGGAGCCGGCTCCGCACTCACGTTGCATCGCATCGCGGAGGCGGAGCGCCGCGCCTTCGCCGACCGCACCGTCTACCTCGGCGACCCGGACGTCGTGAAGGTGCCGGTCAAGGCGCTGCTCGATCGCGCCTACCTCGCCGCTCGCGCGGCAACGATCCGCGACGACCGGGCTACCCCCTCGAGCACGATTCTCCCGGGGTCGCTCCCGGTGGGCGGCGGGATGAACACCTTGCACCTTTCGATCGCGGACGACCGCGGGGGCGCGGTCGCGCTGTCGACGACGTTGAACTCCTGGTACGGCGCCGCCCTCGTGGCCCCGGGGACCGGGGTGCTGCTCAACGACGAGATCGACGACTTCGCGCTCGGGAGAGGGGTCGCCAATCAGTACGGCCTGGTGGGCGGTGACGCGAACGCCGTCGCCGGCGGAAAGCGGCCGCTGTCTTCGATGTGCCCCACCATCGTGGAGAGCAAGGCACCCGGCGCGCGGCCGCTTCTGATCCTGGGAGCACGCGGCGGTCCGATGATCATTTCGAGCGTCCTCCAGACGATCGTTCACGTCATCGACGACGGGATGTCGCTCCAGGAAGCGGTGGATGCGCCGCGGATCCACCATCAGTGGCTTCCCGACGAGATCCTGTACGAGCGCCGCGCCTTCACGCCGGAGGTGGCCGCAGGACTTCGCGGCCGAGGGCACATGCTGACCGAGCGCGGGCCGATCGCGGACGTCTGTCCGATCGGGCTCGACGCCGAAGGGCGTTACACCGGTGCCGCCGATCCTCGCGTCGAAGCCGTAGCCGTCGGTTACTAGACGACGAACCGCCTAGATGGGTTCACTTCGACTTCGTGCCGTAGTAGAAACCTGTCGCCGCCGAGACCAAGGTGACGATCGGCCCGAGCACGACCGCGAACTCCTTGATCTCAGAAACGTGGATCTTTCCGCGAGACACGAGTCTGAGGACCCAAATCACGAGTACCCACAAGAGCGCGATGAGACCGTACGCGATATTCCGCCGTGCCAGATCCTCCTGCGGTCTCGGATCGTAGACACTTCCCATCTGGAGGGATGTTGACTCAGCTTCCTTCGGCGGGAACTTCGTCCAGTCGACGGGGTCGCCCTCAGGTTCCGGCGGCGGCGACTCCGCGCCCGGTGCGGGTGCTGGCGGCTCGGTGTTCGGGGACTCCTCCGCATTCGGGGTACCGGTTCCGTCTGTCGCCACGTGTGTGTCTCCCCGCTGACTACTTGCGGATGACCTCTCGAATGCGCGTGCCGTCCTCTATGAGGATCTTCCGCTTCGCGCTCTCGTTGTCAACAAAGAACTTCTCCGAATTGATCGCCCGTCTCAGGACATCGACGACAGATAGCTTTTCCTTTGCTGCCAAGTTCTGCAAGAACTCGACCTGTTCGGTGGGCAGGTTGACCGTGACTTTCTTGAATGCGCTCATGACATGCTCCTTGGGTGCTGACGCCATGACGAATATATACGGCAAATAGATGTATGTCAACCGTATAAAAGCCATACGCAGACGGCTTCCTTTCACCGCATGACCCCTCGCCGAACCAAGGCCGGTAGGCCCGTGCAGGACACCCTCGAACGACCGCGATTGCTCGTCGCCGTATTCGGCTCGGCGGACGCAAAGGAAGGCGATCCGTTGTACGAGCTTGCGCGGCGCGTCGGGAAACTTCTCGTCGACGCCGGCTACGGCGTCGTGACCGGCGGCTACGGCGGCGTCATGGAAGGTGCTAACCGCGGCGCCGCGGAGGCCGGCGGCGCCTCTGTCGGCGTCACCTGCGCCGCCTTTTCCGGGCGCACGCCGAACCGCTTCCTGACCGAGCGCCGCGAAACGGCGGATCTCTTCGCCCGGACCGCGCTTCTGATCGACGCCGCCTGCGGCTACGTCGTGCTTCACGGAAAATCGGGAACTCTCGCGGAGCTGACGTTCGTGTGGGCGCTCCATCGGGCCGGAAGCCTGGGTCCTCGCCCCGTGGTACTTTTGGGAGACGCGTGGAGGCCGTTCCTGCACCATCTGGTGCGGGGCGCCATGATCGAGGACGATCAGCTCGCGATCACGCGCGTGGCGGAAGGACCCGAGGAGGCGGTCATGGCCCTGGACCGGTTCCTCGTCGCGGAGGGTGCACGTGGGGAGTAGAACCGGGTTCGGAGACGATCGGGCGACGGCGGCTCCGATCCCGCCGAAGGGGATTCTCAGGGACTACGCCGAGACGATCTTGATCTGCGTGATCTTCGTCGTTTTCACGCGCGCATTCATCTTCCAGCAGTCGAAGATTCCGAGCGGCTCGATGGAAGACACTCTCCTGATCGGCGACTACATCATGGTGAACCGGTACGTCTTCTCTCCGGCGGATACGGCGTGGGAGAAGGCGCTCCTGCCCGTGCGCGACGTGCGCCGCGGCGACATCATCGTCTTCAAGTTCCCGGAGGAGCCCGAGACCGACTACATCAAGCGTGTCATCGGCCTTCCCGGGGACTCGCTCGAGATCCGCCGCGGCGTCGTCTACGTCAACGGGCAACGCGTCGACGAACCCTACATCAAGGAGGCCTACCGTCTGCCGGACTCCTATCCGGCGTTCACCGTTCCCGAAGGGCGGTACTGGGTCATGGGCGATCACCGTGACCGCTCGTCGGACAGCCGCGTCTGGGGGTTCGTGTCCCGCGACCTGATCAAGGGACGCGCGCTCCTGGTCTGGTGGTCCTACACGGAAGGTCCCAACGACATCAACCTCAGGGGGATGGACCAGCTCAAGGCGATCGGCAGCAAGGTCGCGCATCTGATCACCCGTTCCCGGTGGAGCCGCTGCTTCACGCTGATCCACTGAAACCTGGGAAGCGCCCGCGGGCACGTAGCAACGCCGCGTCTTATATTGGGCGCCGATCATGAGCGAAGCGGGCAACGGCGCAGGGAAAGGGATCGTCACCTCGGCGCTCCTGGTGGCCGCCGTCGCCCTGATCCTGGTCGCAGGGATGTTCCTCAAGAGCAGCGGCCCGCGAGGGGCCCGAAACGTCGAGGCCGTCGCGGCCTCCCCCGCTCCGTCGCTCCCGTTGGGCTCGGCCGTCACGCCCGAGCTTCCGACCGGCGCCCCCGCCGGGACGGCTCCCGCGCTATCCCCCGAGCCCGCCCCGCCCGAAGCGGCTCCGACGAGAGCCCCGCGACCCGCCTCCCCGGCCGACCCGCTCCTCGAGAATCTCGCGGCGCGCGCTCGCAACGATTGCGGACGACTCGCGAAGGCGCCTCTGCGATGGACCGCGCAGCTCATCGTCGCCTGCAAGCCTCAAACGGTCGACCGACTGCTCGACGCCGCTCGCGGGTCGAACGGGATCTACGTGCTCCCCGCGAGCGTCAACGACGATGCGTGCTTCCGCGTTTGCTTCGGAACCTACGCGACGTCCAAGGAGGCGGCGGCCGCCGCGGACCTCCCGAAGGCGCTACGCGGGAAGGAGAGAATCGGCGCGGTCGAGATCGTCACGGTGCTCCCATGAGGCGCGCGGGGCCTGGTGTCGTTCTCGCCTTGTTGACGCTCGCGTCGTCCGCCTCGCGCGCCGACGTCCTGCACCTCCAGGGGGGAGGCACCATCGAGGCGGACCACTGGTGGATCGACGGCGACACGCTGCGCGTCGAGTCCGTCGGCGGCGTCTACGGCCTACCGCGCGCCATGCTCGTCCGTGTCGAGCGCGAAGGCTCGCAGGCCAAGGCCGACGACCGACGCTCGCAACCACGCGGTGGACTCCCATCGGAAGCCACGGCGGTCCCGACGCCCGAGCCACGTGTCGCGCCGGAGACCGCGGCAAGGATGAAGGAGGGGAACGCCGCGTTGGCCGCACGCGATTTCGACAGGGCGGCACTGCGTTTCTACGAGGTCGTTCAGGCGGAGCCCGACGCCCCGGGGCCGCGCATCGGATACGCCGCCGCCGAGATGGCGCTCGGGCGCGACGCCATGGCGCTTCCCGTGATCCTCGATGGGCTGGTGCGCAATCCCGGAGTCGCCGACCTGCACGAGATCTTGGGCGACTTGCGCGACCGCGAGGAGCGCGTCGAGGACGCGCTTCTGTCCTGGCGCGAGGCGTTCCGGCTCGACCCGTCCGATCGCGTCCGCGACCGGATCGTCAAGGCCGAACGCGAGCTTGCCGCGGGGCGCGATTACGCCTTCTCGGCGGCGGCGCACTTCACGCTGCGGTACGACGGCGCTCTCGACCAGGATTTCGTGGCCTCCCTGACCGAGTTCCTCGAAGATCGATTCCGGGACCTCACGCTGGCCTACCGGCACGCGCCCTCGCAACCGATCACCGTCCTGCTCTATCCGAAGCAGGCGTTTCGCGACGTGACCCGGGCGGGAACCGAGGTCGCCGGGGTGTACGACGGCAAGATCCGTGTGCCGCTCGGAGGACTCAAGCAGCTCGATGCCGGCGCCAAGCGCGTCCTGACCCACGAGCTGACCCACGCGATCGTCCAGTCGAAGACCCGCGGGAATTGCCCGCGGTGGCTTCACGAGGGGCTGGCCCAGGCCGCAGAGCCGCGAATACCGCACCGCGCCGACGCGTCGGCGCTCGCGCTGACGATCCGCGCCGATGCGCCCGCGACGTGGCCCGACGCGGCGTTCAGCTACCCGGCGGCTCTCTCCTTGACGCGCTTCCTCGAGGAGCGGCGCGGGACGGAGCTCCTCGTCAGTCTGCTGGGTCGCCTCGGGGATGGCGAGACCCTCGACGCGGCCTTCTCGGCCCTGTACGGCGCAACGTACGCGGAGCTCGCGTCCGAGTGGGCGGGATCGCTCCCCCATGAAGGCAGACCATGAAGCCGCCGCTCCCGCGTGACTACCAGTTCGCGCGCCAGCTGTGCACGAGCGCCGACGAGCGCGCCTCCGGCATCTTGACGGCGTCGCGCGGGAAGCTGCGGCGCCTGTTCTGTCTCCAAGACGGGTGGATCGTCTACGCCACCTCCAACCTCATCGAGGAGCAGTTCATCGAGTACCTGGTCCGGACCGGCGCCATCAGCCACCGAGTGCGCGCCGAGGTCGTCGAGGAGTCCGCCAGGACGAACGTCAAGCCGAGCGCGTATCTCCTGGAGTACGGGAGCCCTTCGACGGACGCGCTCCGCCGCGGCATGGAGGGGCTGATCCGCGAGCTGTTCACGTCGACGCTCGAGTGGCCCGACGGCCGCTCGACGTTCGAAGACGGCCTCCCCAGCCTCGACGGCGAGGTGACGGTGCGACTGGCTGCCAGGGCGCTGGTCTTGGCACACGTCAAGCGCTACCCCGCCGCGATGGACGCGCTGCGCGTCCGGATCGGACCGCCCGATATCCGGCCGGTCGCGATCACGTCGGCGAACGCGCTGGGAACCCAAGTGGACGCGCTCGGCGCCTTTCTGCTCGAACGGTGCGACGGCACGATCGACTTGTCGCAGATCCTCAAGGAGTCCCCCGCCGGCGAGGAGCCGACCCTCCGCGCGATCTATGGATTCCTGCTCGCCGGCCTGCTCGAGCCCGAGGATCGCGCGACGCGCCGCGAAAGGGAAGGACTCCTGAAGGACGACGCGCTCTCGCGCGAGGAGTGCCTCGGGCGTCTCACGATGGCCGCGGGACAGGACCATTACGGCGTCCTCGGCGTCGACCACACCGCCCGCCTGAAGCTGATCCGCGAGGCCTACTACGCGCTCGCGCGCCGGTTTCACCCGGATCGATTCCGGTCCGGCCCCCTCGCCGATCTGCTCCCTCGCTTCGAGGACTTCTTCAGGCTCGTCACCGACGCGCACAACACACTCGCCGATCCCGCGCGTCGCGCCGAGTACGACGACCAGTTGGCCGCCGCGGAGCAGGGGGTCGAAACCAAGGACGCGGATACCGGCTATCTCGCACGGCAGAACTTCCTGCGCGCCCGCGCGCTCGCCGCGCAGAGGAAGTACACCGAGGCGGTCACGTTCCTCGAAAACGCGGTGTCGCTCGACCCGGGCCAGGCCGAATACCAGCTCGAGCTGGGACTCGTGCTCTCGCGCAACCCTCGCCACCGCGAGGAGGCGGAGCGGCACTTGCTGCAAGCCATCGAGCTCGCTCCGACGTCGGTGGCGGCGTACATCGCCCTCGGACAGATGTACCTCAAGGCCGGTCGAGCGGGGCGCGCAGGCCGCATGGCCCGGGAGGCGCTGCGCTGGGAGCCGGGCCATCTCGAAGCCTCGGAGCTGTTGGCGGCGGCGGGCGACGCAGCCGACGAGCACGGCGATGTGCAGCAAGGTGTCTTCCAGACGTCCTGACCGGCTACCGCGCAAGGAGCCCCATGCCCCGCGTGATCGACGGCGACAACCTCCTGGGGACGTGGCCGGGACGGAGCCGCTCCGACGCGGAAAAGCGCGCGCTCGTCCGCGAGGTCGACGGCCTGATGCGCCGCGAGAAGCGCCGCATCGTCGTCGTGTTCGACGGCTCTCCCCCGCCGGGCGTCTCGTACGGCCACGACGTCCTCTTTTCGGGACAAGGACGGAAGGCCGACGCCGTGATTCTCGAGCTGCTGCGTCGTGAGAGCGACCCGCGAGGGTGGACCGTCGTCACCAACGATCGCTCGTTGGCCGATCAATGCCAGTTCGTGGGCGCGAAGGCGGAGTCGGTGCGCGTCTTCCGCGAGCGCCTGCTGCGCGATGCGGCGGCCGAGAAGCCGGACACGCCGGGCGACATCGACTACTGGCTGGATCAATTCGGCGGCGACGATCCCGGCTCGCCGCGCTAGGAGCCCGTCCGAGTATTTGCGCAGGCCTCGTTGCTGGCGCCGCGGGCCGGATGCGAGGACTCGCGCCGAAGACAGATGCTTCGCATCGGCAAGGCGCGGTGACGACGCAGATGGCCCCGCGGCGCCGCAACCCGAAGGGCGCGTGGGGGTTGCGGGCGCGGTCTTTGTTGCTCGTCGCTCATGATGCGCAGGCATCATTTCGCTCCTCGCACCTCGACCACGCCACGCAAGCCCCACGCGCGCGGCCTGGGTAAATACTCGGACGGGCTCCTAGACGAGCGTGACGACCGTCGCGCCGTCGCCGCCTTCGCCCGGGCCTCCGGGGCGAAACGAGGCGACCTGCGGGTGGCCCTTGAGGTGGGACCGAACGGCGAGGCGCAGCCGCCCGGTGCCATGACCGTGCACCACGCGCACTTCCGCGCGGCCTTGACGGGCGGAAGCGTCGAGGAACTTGTCGATCGCCGGCAAGGCTTCGTCGACGGTCCGACCCAGCAGGTGAAGCTCGACGGGAATCTCGTCGCTCGGCTCGTCTGCGCGTGTCGTGCGCGAGGCCGCCGCGAGCGCCGCCAGGCGACCGGTCTTTTTCGCACCGGTCGGAGGAGGCGCCTCCCCGGCTCCGGCCGTGACGTCCCGGCGCTCGACCGTAAACGTCGCCGCACCCATTCTCACGTCGATCCTGTCGCCGCGCACCGCCACGATCTCCCCGTCGCGGTCCAAAGAGAGAATCCGGACGGCGGCTCCCGGTGCCATGGCGAACGGGACGCGCGAGCCGGGGGTCAAGGAAGGCGCGATCGCCTCCTGCTTCTCACGCATGAGCTCGCGAAGGCGCCCCTCCGCGCGGATCTGCGAGCGCTCGAGCTTGGCTCGCTCCTTGGCATCGCGGAGTGAGTCCAGCTCCAGACGCGAGAGCTCCTTGAACTGCGAGAGCGCCTCCGCCAGCGCGCTCTTGACGTCGTCGCGCCGTCGGGCGGCCTCGTCCCGCTGGTGCGCCACGAGCGCAACACGGGCGGACTCCTGCGCCTCTTCCTGGCGCTTCACCGCATCGGCCCGCGCCTCCGCCGCCGACGTCAGATCCCTCAGGCGCGCCATGAAGCCTTCCGCGTCCGCGCCGCGGCCGCCGTGAAGCTCACGGGCGCGCGCCACGAGCGCGGGGTCGAGGCCGAGCTTTCCGGCGACCTCGATCCCGGCCGACGACCCCGCGGCACCCAGGAGCACGCGGTAGGTCGGCCGGAGGGTCTCGTCGTCGAACTCCATCGCGGCACTGGCGACGCGATCGTCCGCGAACGCCCACGCCTTGAGCGCGGCATGGTGGGTCGTCGCGATCGCCGTCACGCGGAGCAGCAAGAGCCGCTCGAGCACCGCCTGCGCCAGAGCGGCCCCTTCCCCCGGCTCGGTTCCCGCCCCGATCTCGTCGAAGAGGAACAGTGCGGGGGGGACGGCCTCGTCCAGGTACCGCGCCACGGCGCGGACGTGCGCGGAGAAGGTGGAAAGATCCGCGTCGATCGACTGGTGGTCGCCGATGTCCGCGCGGAGCTGGCGGAACACGGGGAGCGAGGCTGCGGTCGCGGCCACCGGAACGCCGCACTGCGCCATGAGGCAGGCCAGGCCGACCGTCTTCAACGCGACGGTCTTGCCCCCGGTGTTCGGCCCCGAGATCATGAGCACGCGGTCGTACGGGTCGATCGTGATCGTGATCGGCACGGAGCGGCCGCCCTGCTCCTTGAGCCTGCGGTCGAGCAGCGGATGGCGCACGCCGACGAGGTGAAGCGGCGCTCCGGGCGAAAGCGCAGGGCGGCAGCCCTCGATGTGGCGGGCGAACAACGCGCGCGCCTGCAGCGTGTCCGCGTGGGTCAGCCCGTCGACCGCCGAGAGAATCTCGTCCCGGCGAGCGCGAAAGCGTTCCGTCCAGCCGCGCACCACCCGATCGCGCTCGGCCGCCTCAGCTTCGGCCAAGCGCACCAGCTCGTTGTTGAGGACGACCGATTCGATCGGCTCGACGAACAACGTCTGCCCCGACGAGGAGGCGGCATGAACGATCCCTTCGACGGGGCGCGGACTGTCCGCGCGGACCGGGATCACGAAGCGGCCGTTTCTCTGGGTGACGAAGTCGTCGCGGACGAACGATGCGGCGGCGGGGTCGCCGACGAACGCCTCCAGCTGGCGCCGCAACCGCTCCCCGGTCCTCGCGATCGCGACGCGCACGCGGCGCAGCTCGGGCGACGCGCCGTCCTCGAGCCGCCCGTCGGGGGCCACATGGTCCGCGACCTCCCGGGCCAGCGCGCCCAGATCCGGGATCCCCCGGCCGAGCGCCCTGAGCGCGTCGAACCCCTCCCCCGCGACCCCGGAGAGGAGCGTGCGGAGCGAGGCGGCCGCGAGAAGGACGCTCGCGAGATCGCGCAGCGGCAGCGGGTCGACGAGCATGCCGTCGACCGCGAGGCCTGCGAGCGCCGGCTCCGGATCGGGAAGGCGGCTCGGTAGGAGACGCCCGAATCGCACGAGGTGGTCGACCGTCTCCCAAACGGCGGCGTGCTCGGCCTCGAGGTTCTCGTAGGAGGCGATCGGCTCGGCCGCGAGCAGCTGCTTCCGGCCGGTCGTGGTCGCCGAAAACGACGCGACGTACGCAAGCACGGCGTCGAGCTCGAGGGCCTCCCTCGAGGTCGGGTCGAGATCCAGAAGGTGCCTCGCGCTCACGATGACGCTCGGTCCGGGCCCTTCTCGCGCACCTGCCGTACCGTGCGCCATAGGTAGTGGAATCCCGAGACGAGAATCAGGATCAGCGTCGTCGCGATCGCGACGGAGACGATCGGGTGGCTCCGCTCGAGGTGATTGAACAGCAGCACGAGGCCTGTCGTGACGAGCTCCGCCCCCGTCGTGATCTTTCCCCACAGCGACGGCTGGAATCGCCTCTGCCCGTAGGCGAGGTTCAGCATGAAAGCGATCGCGACGATGAGGACGTCCCGGCTGATCACGAGGATCGTGAGACCGATCGGGATGCGATTCGTCATCGGAATCGCTTGAAAAAGATTCGGGTACCGCGTCAAGAGGACGAAGGCCGCGGTGAGGAGGAGCTTGTCGGCGGCCGGGTCGAGGAAGGCCCCCAGCGCGGTCCGTTGCCGGAACACCCGCGCGACGAGGCCGTCAAGCAGGTCGGTCACCGCGGCGCCGATGAAAATCGCGAGCGCCAGGCCGAATCTCGCCTCGAGAACCGCCAGGATGAAAAACGGAACGGCCACCAACCGCAGGAACGTCAGTTGGTTCGCCAGGGTCAGATGGCCAACCCGTTTCTTGAGATCGCGGGAGTCCATGGGGAAGACGGCCTTATACCGCAGTCGGGCCGGGGACTCCAAACGGCTCGTCGATCCGGATTGACTCTTCCCGCCGCCGGCACCTATGTTTTGAACGGGCCGGAACCACCGGGTTCCAGCGGCGAGGGGATCATTTCCCAGAAGGAAGACGACCCGATGACGATCGACGAGCTGCTCCGGTTCATGGTGCAGCAGGAAGCGAGCGATCTTCACCTCAAGCCCATGCGTCCGCCGTTGCTGCGGATCAAGGGGAAGCTCCTCCCCCTCAAGACCGATCCGCTCCACCCCGATCTGCTGCGCGACATGTTGAACAGCTTGCTGAACGACAACCTCCGCAAGAATCTCGAGCAGAATTGCGCGGTCGATTTCGGTCATTCCGTCCCCGGCGTCTCGCGCTTCAGGGCGTCGGTGTTCATGCAGCGCGGGACGCTTTCCGCGGTGTTCCGCCGCGTGCCGTTCGAGTTCCCCTCGCTCGAGGACTGGGGCCTGCCCCCGATCCTCGGCGAAATGACGAAGCTCTCCCAAGGGCTCGTCCTGATCACCGGGCCCACGGGCTCGGGGAAGTCGTCGACGCTCGCCGCCCTGATGCGGATGATCATCAACTCGCGGCTGGTTCACGTCGTGTCCATCGAAGACCCGATCGAGTTCCTCCTGAAGGACAACCTCGGCGCGGTGACCCAACGCGAGGTCGGGACGGACACGCCGGGGTTCGCAGCCGCGCTCCGGAACGCTTTGCGCCAGGATCCCGACGTGATCATGGTCGGCGAGATCCGCGACCTCGAGACGATCCAGACGGTGCTCACCGCCGCGGAGACCGGCCATCTCGTCTTCTCGACGGTACACACCAACGGCGCGGCTCAGACGATCGACCGGATCATCGATCAGTTCCCCGAGGGGAACCACCGTCAGATCCGCCAGCAGCTGTCGACCGTGCTCCAGGCGATCATCTCGCTCAA